>CAJAHC010000351.1 GCA_903939355.1 uncultured Methylococcaceae bacterium
CTAACTTACCCGCGATTTCTACTGGCAATTACGTTATAACGATAGTCACTGTTCAAAAAAAGAACTGCTTACACAATTACAAGCACAATTGGCGCAATCGGTTGCTGTCTGTGAGCCCGATCAACAGACTGGAGCTTTCTTAAGCGGAGGGCTTGATAGTAGTACGGTGACAGGGTTTTATCAAAAAATAGCGAATCGACCTATTGACGCTTTTACGATGGGTTTTGATGCTGATGGTTACGATGAAATGGAATACGCGCGAATTACGGCCTCGCATTTTAAGGTTAAGCTGCATGAATACTATGTTACTCCAGCGGATGTATTGCAGGCCATGCCTTTAATCGCACAGACTTATGACGAGCCCTTTGGTAATGATTCTGCGGTGCCTGCCTATTATTGTGCGAAGTTTGCTCGTGAATTGGGCATGACACAGTTGTTGGCAGGTGACGGCGGCGATGAGCTTTTTGCCGGTAATTCCCGTTATGCCAAACAAAAAGTATTTGATATTTATAGTCATGTACCGGGCATAGCCAAATCAATTTTAGAGCCATTGGCATTTAATCTGAGGCCACTCAGGAAGGTAAAAAGTTATATTGAACAGGCCGATATAGCGATGCCGGAACGCATGGAGAGTTATAATTTCTTGCACCGAACACCACTGGCAGAGATTTTTTCTGAAGACTTTCTCAAGCAAATTGATGCGGGTCAACCTTTGCAAGATCTAAGAAGCACTTATGATAGAACATCTAATAATGATTTAATTAAGCAAATGTTGTTTTTGGATGGCAAATTTACGTTGGCAGATAACGATCTGCGAAAAGTTAACCGAATGTGTGATCTTGCAGGCGTTGATGTGCGTTACCCGATGTTACAAGAAAATCTGGTAGAATTTTCCGCCACGATTCCTTCCAAATGGTTAATGGAGGGTTTTAACTTACGCTCTTTTTACAAACAAGGGCTGCGCGATTTTTTGCCTAAAGAAACGCTGACAAAAAGTAAAAAAGGTTTTGGCCTACCATTTGGCGTGTGGATGAGTAGTGACAAAGCACTAAAACAATTTGCATTGGACAATTTAGACGGTATTGCCAAACGAGGGTTTCTAAATCCTAGTTATATTAACCATCTGATTAACTTACATCAAAGCGGCCATGCCTCTTATTATGGCATTATGATTTGGATTTTAGTGATGTTAGAGCAATGGTTGCAGGCGCATAATTTATAAGAAAAAATCTATTTTTTTATTTCGTTATTATCTTCTCAGCAAAGTTGCTTTGTAAAAAATAATAACCTGATATTTATCGAATGCTGTGATAAATTTTTTTCGTTAGTTGATAAACTGCAGAATCTTCTGCTACCCATGAACGAAAGGTATTCTTGGAGTTTTTTTCTATTTTTTGTTGAAAAATATCAACGACCCCCTTGATACCCATTCTTTTTTTATAGTCTTTAAAATAATCAGAAAGCTCTTCTTCGCTTTTTGCTTTACCATTATCGGCATACTTGGCAACATAAGGCGAGAAATCTGGATATAGCGGAGTTTCGCTCCATTTACCATGTAATGTTGTTTTCATAAAATTGCCGATGAGGATATCATCAAATACCTGATAATTAATGGAAGCCATTAATGAAGCTCTTGGTGCTTCAAAGGTAAGTCCCCGATCAAAGCCTTTTTTATTAAATTCAATGATATTGTCTTGTCCGCCGACTTTTAGATTAATAAAGTCTAAAAAACCATGAAGATGCTCAATTGATTTAAAATACTGGTTAGCGGCTTCAACATCTGATTTTTCCAGTTGTTCGTTCCAATCGTCACCAAATTCTTTGGGGTCTTTGAGGTTAGAGGCTATTTTTTTAGGCTCCAAAGCTAACCAGATATCTTTGCAACAATCATATTGGACAAACGCGGGTAAAAGTTTGCATTTATCAGAGGTAAATCCATCGACATAGTCTGATGGTGCGATCAAATAATCACTTAGCCACGCGCTGTCGGTTCTTGTCATCTGATGAAACGAACTAAAAGGGATAAAATACTTTGCACCCAAATGTTCTGTATCCCGGCATATGGTTTGTCCCCAGGAGAATGGAGAAGCTTCTTTTGCCAGTGGTCTTAAGTGATTATCGTCTTCATCATAAAAGTTGCACATATCAGCATAACCGGCATAAAGCTTGAGATGAAATGAAATTGGATAACGTTTAACTGTTTCGCGTATAAAACGATTCCAGCCAAATCCTGGCGCATCGTTCATATTGATAATCAGGCGACCATTAATATCAATTAATAGGATGGCATCCTGATTGTAATCACTGAGACACATAATTCTGATATTTTCTGAAAGTTGTACCCATTCTTTGTCTTTCAATATATAAACATCAAAGCCATGTTCTGCAAGATCATTTTTTATTCGACTGCCTCGATGATCGGGTAATAATATTTTCTTCTTTTTTAATGCACCTATTGAGTCGGGCATTAAGTGATCTTGATGACCATGAGATATCCAAACATATTCACAACTTTTAATGGCTTCCAGTTGCTCTGCAGGAATCTCATGAGATAAGCCCCAGCTACCAAAATAAGGTGCGCCTTTAAACCATGGATCGGTAACAAGAATGGGGGTTTTGTCGTAGCAAATAATGGTGGCATTACCTATTGTTTCAAATTTTATATTACTCATTCTTTTCTCAAAATAGTTTTCTTAATATATGGCTATGTTTCTTAGTATAGATGCCAAAATCACTTTTGCTTATTGGGCAATGTATTGGAGCCAAAATTTGTAACTCAACTTAAGGAATAAAAAAATTTTGTAATAAAAGTTAATTTTAATAAATCAGGATCACTAAGGATTGGTAATTATTGACAGGTATATTAAAGGTTGAAACTTTACTATTATTGGACAACAAGATATTACTACGGCTCAAAGTAAAGGAAAGTAATTGGACGATAGGAAAGTTTTACTCGTTATCGAAGATGATCTAGGGTTGCAAAAGCAATTAAAGTGGACCTTTGAACGTTATCAAGTAATCATTGCTGGCAATAAAACCGAAGCTATTGCTGCACTAAGGCGTTATATGCCGAGTGTTGTTACACTAGATTTGGGTTTGCCTCCTGATCCGGCAAATTCGAGCGTGGGGCTTGAAATATTAATAGATATTTTAAAGCTTGCGCCTGCCACTAAGGTAATTGTAGTAACTGGCAACGATGATCGTGAAAATGCTGTTTTCGCTGTAGCCATGGGGGCTTATGATTTTTATCAGAAACCAATTGATGGCGATGTTTTAAATTTAATCATCAAACGTGCTTTTCAGTTGAGTGAGTTGGAAAAAGAACATTTAAAGCTTCAACAAAAAACAAATGAGCCATTAGTTGGGATTATTGCTTCTTGTCAAAAGATGCAAGAGCTGGGTCGTAAAATAGAAAAGATTGCTCCAACTAACGTCAGTGTTTTGTTGCTTGGAGAAAGCGGCACAGGGAAAGAGTTGTTTGCTAAAGCTATACATGGTCTAAGTGATAGAAAAGAGAAGCCTTTTGTTGCTGTAAACTGCGCGGCAATACCTGAGAATTTACTAGAAAGTGAATTATTTGGTTACGAAAAAGGTGCATTTACTGGAGCATCACAACAAACAAAAGGAAAAATTGAATACGCCAATAAAGGAACTTTTTTTCTTGATGAAATAGGGGATCTTTCTTTATCTTTACAATCAAAATTATTACGTTTTTTGCAAGAAAGAACAATAGAGCGTATTGGTGGACGGCAGGAGATTGCGATAGATGTAAGAATTATTTGCGCCACGCATCAGAATTTAGAAATTCTTATTAAAGAAGGTAAATTTAGGTCTGATTTGTATTACCGCATTAGTGAAATAACCATTAACATTCCTCCTTTAAGAGAAAGAGAGGGCGATGCGCTTACTATTGCGGCTGTTTTTTTAAGGAGATTTTCTGAATTGAATAACAAAAAAATTAAAAGCTTTACTAAAGAGGCGGCAATAGCTATTGAAAATTATTTATGGCCAGGGAATGTTAGGGAATTAGAGAATATAATAAAACGAGCCGTGATAATGACTGATGATGTTCAAATCAGTCTTGAAGATCTTGATCTAGGCGATAATAGTGAAGCTATAATGCCATTGAATTTGAAAGGCGTTAGAGACATGGCTGAAACACAAGCTATCAGAAGGGCGTTGTCGTATTCTAATAACAATATTTCAAATGCAGCAAGGCTTCTTGGGATAACAAGGCCAACACTCTATACTTTATTTGAAAAACATAAGATTGACGTCATTGAATAATTCTTGTGATTAGATTGGCGCACTCTTATATTTGCGCTGTTTTTAGAATAGTTTCGTAAGCTTTCCTGATTTTTTGGGTTTTTTCTTTGGCTAGTAACATCATTTCTTCAGGTAACCCTTTGGCAACGAGTATGTCTGTATGGTTTTGACTCATTAAACGGCGATAAGCATTTTTAACTTCGTCTTTGCTGGCCGATGGCAATAAACCTAAAATGCTATAAGCGTCCTGTAGATTTTGCTTTTGTAAATTTTTTTGTATGTTTGAGGAGTTACCTGCATGAAAGCGTTGTTGAGCTTGAAGTTGGATTTTTAAGCGTTCAAATTCAAAGCGGGAAAGTCTGAGTCGACTGCAAATATGCATTAATAATTTTTCTTCGCTAATAGCAAAAGAGCCATCAGAGAAAGCTGCTTGAAGTTGGATATTAATAAACATGCGTATTAAATCAGTCCGTCGATGGCACTCTTTGTAAAATTGGTCTAAAACTTCATCTAAAGGAAAGTCACTGTTCTTGCCCTGCTCAAAGAGGTTAATGGCGGATTGTCTCATTTCGTTTGTTAACGACATTTCTTCCATGATACGTTTGGCTAGCGAAATTTCTTCAGCCGAAACTTGGCCATCAGCTTTGGCAATGTGACCCATGACTGAAAAAGTGGCAGTAAAAAAAGCCATTTGAATTCGATGTTGATCACTTGGGCTAACAGCTTCAATAGCATCCAGTCCGGCCAAACCTTTTCCAAATTGATGACCTACGGATGCACCTAAAATAGCGCCTAAGGGGCCACCGAGCAGAAATCCAAATGCGCCACCTACAACTGTGCTAAACCAGTTCATTGTTATCAATCCTGTTCTGTGAAGAATAATGTTAGAATTATACCATTAGGTAATTTACAAGAAAGAATATACATTTTTTCAAGCTGTTAAGGCGAATAAAGTAGCTGGTCAGTTGGTTGTATTTTAAGAAATCTGTCTGAACTTTTATTTTAAAATTTAGTGAGTAATTATGACTACACCAGAAGCACTATATCAATCAGCATTGCCTTCACTTAAGTTACGTGCTCGAGGAAAGGTGCGAGATATTTACGATATTGATGATAAGTATATGCTAATTGTAGCGACAGATAGACTTTCGGCATTTGATGTGATCTTGCCTGACCCAATTCCTGGAAAGGGCCTGGTATTAACCCGTATATCCAATTTTTGGTTTAATAAATTGCACTATATTATGCCTAATCATTTGGCTAATATTTCTTTGAGTGATGTTTTGCCAGATGCTAAGGAGCGCGCCCAAGTAGAGGGGCGTGCAGTTGTGGTTAAAATATTAAAACCATTGCCGGTTGAAGCTATAGTCCGTGGCTATCTAATAGGTTCCGGCTGGAAAGATTATCAAAAAACAGGGGAGGTTTGTGGTATAAAATTACCAGTGGGATTGCAACAAGCGCAGGAATTACCAGAAGCCATTTATACGCCATCAACAAAAGCAGCTGTTGATCAGCATGATGAAAATATCTCATTTGAGCAAAGTGTTGCTTTATTAGGTCAAGCTCTGGCTGAGCAAGTGCGCGATGCAAGTTTGAAGCTATATCAAGAGGCTGCAGCTTACGCTAAAGAAAGAGGCATTATTATTGCCGATACTAAATTTGAATTTGGAGTTGATGCTAATGGGCTTTTGCATTTAATTGATGAAGCATTAACGCCAGATTCATCCAGATTTTGGCCTGCTGACCAATATCAAGTTGGTATTAGCCCGCCTAGTTTTGATAAGCAATATATTCGTGATTATCTCGAAACATTGGATTGGAATAAAACTGCGCCTGGCCCTTTTCTGCCAAAAGAAGTGACCGTTTTTTGCGCACAAAAGTATCATGAAGCAGAGATCAGGCTATCACAAAATGAAGTGAAATAAATGGCGATACTTTACTAAGTGGTTGTTGTCTTGTAAAAGCACTTAATTGCCTAAAATTTCAATGATCTTTAATGAAGATAAATATCCTTTTAAAGCAAGGGTCGGTGGCTTATGAGCAATGAATTTAACAATCATTTATTACTTAAACATACAGCCAGACTTTAATCAATCTTGATTTAATCAGGGTCGCTAGCTATAATCTTCGAGCTATTGTGTTTGGGGAAACCGTATGGAAAGTGGAAAGCGATCTACGGTGAGTAAGATTCTAAGTCATCAAGTTTTGATAATATTCTTAACTACTGCGGGCTTCAGCCTTGGAATGGGTTGGCCGCAGGGGATGTCAAGTGCTTTAGGTGGGGTAGCGGCTTTTGTTCCCAATCTATATTTTGCACTGAGGATGGTTAAAGCCTCGGGCCAACCAGCCAGAAAGATTGTAAATTCCTTCTATGTGGGAGAATCAGGAAAATTATTATTAACGGCAGCATTGTTTATATTAATTTTTAAAGTCCCAAATGTGGAAATATTACCGCTGTTTGTAGGATACATAACGGCATTATCAGTTTTTTGGTTTGCGCTAATTATGCGTTAACATTTTTATTAAATAGAGAGAAAGAATGTCTACCGAAGTTCATGCCGCTGAAGGTGCAACCGGTTATATTATCCACCATTTAACGCCACTACACTTTGGGGAAGGGTTTTGGACGCTGCATTTAGATACTTTGTTTTTTTCAGCAGCTTTAGGTGGTTTGTTCATCTGGTTTTTTAAGAGGGCAGCAGAAAAAGCAACTTCAGGTGTGCCCGGATTGGTGCAAAATTTTGCTGAAATGCTAATAGAATTTGTTGATAATCAAGTTAAAGACAGTTTTCATGGTAATAGTAAATTAATTGCTCCTTTGGCATTGACTATATTTTGTTGGGTTTTTCTTTGGAATTTTATGGATTTGTTCCCAGTGGACATTTTTCCATTGATTGGTTCACTTATGGGGATAGAGTATCTCCGCGTCGTTCCGAGTACTGATTTAAATGCGACATTTGCTATGTCGATTTCAGTTTTTTGTTTAATTATTTTTTATAGCATCAAAATTAAAGGCCCTTGGGGTTTTGCTAAAGAGCTTATGTTTCAGCCATTTGGTCCTTGGCTATTACCATTTAATTTACTATTGAAATTAGTAGAGGAAATAGCAAAGCCAATCTCATTGGCGCTTCGTTTATTTGGAAATCTTTATGCTGGGGAATTAATTTTTATTTTGATTGCATTATTGCCTTGGTATATTCAGCCTGTATTAAGCTTTCCATGGGCAATATTTCATATATTAATTATTACACTACAAGCTTTTATATTCATGGTATTGACAATCGTTTACCTGAGTATGGCTCACGAAGACCATTAATTATTATTTAACCGTATTTTTTTACTTTTTTAACCGTTTGGAGGTTTCATGGAAATTGCAAAATTAATTGCTGATGTACAAGGCATGACTGCTATTGCAGTAGGTCTGGTTCTTGGTATGGGTGCTTTAGGAACAGCGATAGGTTTTGGTCTATTAGGTGGGAAATTTCTTGAGGGAGCTGCCCGTCAACCTGAAATGGTTCCAATGTTGCAGGTAAAAATGTTTGTTGTTGCGGGTCTTTTAGATGCTGTAACAATGATTGGCGTTGGTTTGGCGTTGTTTTTTACTTTTGCAAACCCGTTCCTGTCAGCTGTACAAGCTGCAGCAGCTGGTTAATTGCACTTTCGTGTTTAATAGCAACAAGAGGAACGCATCGTGAGTATCAATGCTACTCTGATTGGGCAAATGATTACATTTGCACTTCTGGTATGGTTTACCATGAAGTACATTTGGCCTCCTTTATTTGACTCTTTAGAAGAACGTAAAAAGAAAATTGCTGATGGTTTGGCTGCTGCTGAAAAAGGGCAAGAAGATATTGTATTAGCAGAGAAAAAAGCCAAGGGCGTCTTAAAAGATGCAAAGCTACAATCTTCAGAGATTGTTACCTTGGCACAGAAACGTGCAAATGAAATTGTTGAAGAATCAAAAGACATTGCTAAAAAAGAAGGTGAGCGTTTGATTGTTGCAGCAAAAGCACAGATTGAGCAAGAAATACAGCAGGCTAAAGAGGGTTTGCGAAAAGAAGTGGCTGATTTAGCATTAAGTGCTGCAGAACAGATTCTAGGTGCAGAGATCGATAAGACAAAGCATCAAGACATTGTTAATAAAGCTTCTAATCAATTAGGCTAAGCATAATGAGCGAACTGGCAACATTAGCAAGGCCTTATGCAGCAGCAGTTTTTAAAAGAGCCAAAGAAACGGGTGAGACTGTAAAATGGTCGAAATGCTTGGCTTTTATGGCTTCTGTAATAAAGAATGAAGATATTTCTGTTGTAGTTGATAATCCCAAAGTAAATAAACAAAAGTTATCGGCACTCATGTTGGATATTTGCCAAGGACATGTTGATATAGAGAATGAAAATTTTCTTAAATTACTTGTTCATAACAATCGCTTGGACTTATTGCCCACAATTTCGAAGCTTTTTGAAGCTTATAAGGCAGAAGATGAGGGATATGTCGAAGTTGATGTATATACGGCGTTTGCGTTTTCTAAGGAAATAAAGCAAGATTTTACGATAACCTTGGAAAAAACGTTGGGCAAAAAAATCCATATGAACGTGGCCGTAGATAAGTCATTAATTGGTGGCATACTGGTACGTGCTGGCGACAGAGTAATTGACGGATCTATTAAAGGTCGGCTTCAACACATGCAAAAAGCGCTACAGTGAGAGTGAGAAAAAGCAAATGCAATTAAACCCATCTGAAATAAGTGATCTGATTAAAAAGAAGATCGAAAACTTTGACTTAAGTGCTGAAGCACATACTGAAGGTACAGTAGTCAGTGTGACTGACGGTATTGTAAGAGTACATGGCCTTTCTGAAGCTATGCAAGGAGAGATGCTTGAATTCCCGGGTAACACCTTTGGAATGGCACTCAATCTTGAAAGAGATTCAGTTGGTGTGGTGATATTAGGTCCATATCAACATATCACGGAAGGCGACACTGTAAAATGTACCGGAAGAATTTTGGAAGTTCCAGTCGGAGAGGCTTTATTAGGGCGTGTAGTTGATGCGCTGGGTAATCCTATTGATGGTAAAGGTGCTATTAATACCACGGAAACGGCTCCAATTGAAAAAATCGCGCCGGGTGTAATTGCTCGCCAGTCTGTCGATCAACCTGTCCAGTTAGGGCTGAAGTCAATTGATGCGATGATACCAGTAGGACGTGGGCAGCGAGAATTAATTATTGGCGATAGACAGACTGGTAAAACAGCTATTGCGATTGATGCCATCATTAATCAAAAAGGCACAGGGATTAAATGTATTTATGTGGCTATCGGTCAAAAACGTTCATCAATTGCAAATGTAGTTCGCAAATTGGAAGAACATGGCGCTATGGCTCATACGATTATTGTTGCAGCATCAGCGTCTGAATCAGCCGCATTACAATTTATCGCACCTTATACCGGGTGTTCAATGGGCGAGTTCTTCAGAGATCGGGGTGAAGATGCCCTTATCATATA
>CAJAHC010000352.1 GCA_903939355.1 uncultured Methylococcaceae bacterium
CCGCTAACAGGCGCTCACGAACTTCGGTAACCGCTATCATGTAGTCGTCATAATTTCCTGGGTAAACGCGTAATTCACCATAATCCATATCAGCCATATGAGTACAGACACTGTTTAAAAAATGACGATCATGCGAGATGATAACCATGGTGCAATTGCGCTGGTTTAGAATGTCTTCGAGCCAGCGTATGGTATTGATGTCCAAGTTGTTGGTAGGTTCATCAAGCAGCATAATGTCAGGGTTGGAAAATAACGCTTGAGCCAACAATACTCGTAACTTCCAGCCTGGTGCAACGGCACTCATTAAGCCATTGTGTTGTTCCAGAGGAATATCAAGCCCGAGTAAGATTTCACTGGCTTTTGATTCTGCTGTATAGCCATTGTATTCGGCAAACACGGCTTCCAGTTCGGCAGCATGCATATAGTCATCTTCTGTTGCCTCCAGATTGGCATAGATGGCATCTCGCTCAGACATGGCTGCCCACATTTCAGCATGACCCATTAGAACTACGTCTAGTACGCGGCAGTTTTCATAGGCAAATTGATCTTGGCGTAAGTTACCAAGTCGTTCATTTGGACTTAAGCTGACGTTACCGGCTGAAGGTTCCAGATCGCCACTTAATATTTTCATAAAGGTTGACTTGCCACAACCATTTGCACCAATTAGGCCATAACGGTTGCCATCGCCAAATTTGACTGAGACATTTTCGAAGAGGGGTTTTGCCCCAAATTGCATGGTGATGTTAGCTGTAGAAATCAAAGTGTTGTTCTCAAGGGTAAAGGTAAAAAAACAGGGGTTAATAATTTAGCCAAATTTCAGGAATTATATGCGCAGAATGATGGTCGTCACTAACCCATATTTGACCATCTTGCAGATTAATTTGTAATTGCATGGTGCGCTTAACCATCAAGAGGAGTTGGTCAGTGGCGGATTTAGGCAAGTTAATGACAGTTAAATTATTAAAGCGCGCTAGTTTGGCTTGCAGTTGTTTCCACCAGACATTATTCCGGCCTCCATAACTGTATATGATGACGTTGTCAGCCTTACTACATGCTTTACGTATACGTTTTTCATCAGGCATGCCTATATCTACCCATAATTTAATATCATCGGTCAGGCTTTTTTGCCAAAGGTCAGGCTCTTCATCGGTGCTAAGGCCTTTGGTGAATTGAAGGTGCTCATGGGCATTTAATAAGAAAGCAAGCAAGCGCACCATCATTCGCTCTTCAGTTTCAGATGGATGTAATGCAATAGTCAGGTTATGTGGCTGGTAATAGCCTCTGTCAATGTCCGTAATCTGACAGTCTGCTTTGAAAATGGTTGACTTAAGCGCCATTGAAAATTTTTACCTAGGAATTAATTAGGCATTTTATCAGATTTTAGGAGCCGAGTGTTTTGTCACTGAGTTTTATGAAAAAATAACTCATTCTATACTAGAGAATAAAATTGTAATTATTTTCAATATAAAAGTCATCATCGGGTACTATATAATAAATTAGAGATAAATATAGGCTGTTAATGTTTAAATTAGCACCATTAAGCTAATAGAAAGATTTTCTGGGACTTTAATTTCACCACACCAAATAAAATTTAGGAGAATTTATGCTTAATAAAGTGACTTTGATTGGAAGATTAGGTGCAGACCCTGAGGTTCGCTATATGCCAGCGGGTGGTGCGGTAGCAAATATAACATTGGCTACCAATTTTAGATGGAAAGATAAAGCGGGTGAAAAAAAAGAGTCAACCGAATGGCATAGAGTTGTTTTCTTTAATCGCTTGGCTGAAATAGCAGGTGAATATTTAAAAAAAGGTGGGCAGGTTTATGTGGAGGGACGATTGCAAACACGTAAATGGCAGGGCCAGGATGGACAGGATCGCTATACAACTGAAATTGTTGCTACGGAAATGCATATGTTAGATAGTCGTAGCGGTGGTACGAGCAATTTTGGTGGTGATCAGCAAGCAACAGGATATACTGCTTCAACTCCCAAGAAAGAATATCAGCCGCAGCATTCAGCGCAACCAAACAGTTCCGGATCTATGCCACCACCGTCACCGCCTCCTGCGTCTTATGAAGACTTTGATGATGACATACCTTTCTAGAGGGCACCTAATTTACATATTTAAAATTTGGATTTAATAATAAAGTCTAAAAGCTTATATAACTTGGTGGATGCTGCTTTGGTTATATTATGACATCCGTTTTCGGTAACCTTCCAGATTGTATAGGACTATATTCATAAGCACATGTTAATTAAACAATCTTTTTTAATCTGTATGCTCTCTGTTCTTCTGGTGGGCTGTTCTTTTTATGGTTCACAGCCTCCTGCGCCAGTCTATGGGAATGGTGCAACTGTTTATAATAAAAAAACACCTGTTTTACCAAAGCCACCAAAGCCCAAGGAAGTTGGCATTGAAGATAAGTCTCAAGGCTCTTCAGAAACATTTAAGGCTCAGCCATTAAAAGAGAATGTTTCAATTGCGGCAATAACAGAAGAATTGCAGCCTGAACCTTTAACCCCAGAACAAGAAAAACAAGTACAAGAATCTTTGTTGTTAGAGCAGGGTGATGTTACAGCTGAGCCAGGATTAGTGTCGCCAAACCCGGAGCAGGCGACATCTGTTCAAGGCATGCAGCCCGTCATCATAGCGCCAAAACAAGAGCTGATGACTTCTCAAGCACCATCTTTTAAGCCATTAGATATTTTCCCACCCCTATCGCCCGCGGTTGGTGCACTTGTGTTGGCGGCTAGTCAGAATACAAAAGCAGGGAACATTGAATCAGCAACCACAACTATTGA
>CAJAHC010000353.1 GCA_903939355.1 uncultured Methylococcaceae bacterium
CTCGACAACAGCAAATTTTAAAACTTTTGTTAGAAAATAAACTTGGATTAAGTATTGATGCGATTGCAACTGCGTTAGAAATTTCCCGAAATGCTGTTCAGCAACATTTTATTTTTCTTGAAAAAGATGGCTACATCAAAGCCCATACACTTAATAAAACAGCCGGGCGTCCTATACGTATCTTTGTTTTGACGGAAGCTGGTATCAACTGCTTTCCAAAACAATATGCCTGGTTATCTGAGATCATTCTTCAAGATATGAAGGAAGAACAAGGGGGAGAGGAATTGCTGAATTATTTACATAAATTAGGAAATAAATTGTCTCAAAGTCTATTGCCTCAGTTTATTGGAAAAAATACTAATGAACGCATAGATACTTTGTTGAGCATCATGGATAACTTGGGCTTTGATGCCCGAAAAGCTATTACATCTGGGAATGAAGAGGACATTATCGAAGCCTACAATTGCATTTATCATGATCTCGCCCAAAAGCATGAAGAAATTTGTGAGTTCGATAGAACCCTGATATCTTCTTTACTCGATAAAACTATTGACCATGAAGAATGCATGGCCAAGGGTGGAAGAGTATGCCGATTCAAGATTATAAAATAAATAGTTATTAGTGATGATATCAAATCGTTAATAGCCCGCCGTAATCCTAAAACAATCCCATATTCCAAGTACCCTTACCAATTGCCCAAGATAACCTAGTTATCATGAAATGAGATTTGCCATGTTGCCTGATCAATTAAATCTGCTCTCTTTCTGCGGAAAAATCAAAATCCTGCATATGACCTGGATTGCATTTTTCATCAGTTTTGTTGTGTGGTTTAACCATGCCCCTTTGATGCTGATGATTGCTAAAACTTTGGGCATGAGTAATTCTGAAATTAAAACAATACTTCTTTTAAATGTTGCGCTCACCATTCCGGCGCGCATCATCATTGGCATACTTGTTGACAAGTTTGGTCCCAAAAGAAGCTATTCATTATTGTTGGCATTAGCCGCCATCCCTTGTTTTATGTTTGCTTTCGCCAATAGTTTTGAACAACTAGCCCTCGCCCGATTTTTGCTTAGCTTTGTAGGCGCAGGTTTTGTAATTGGCATTCGTATGGTTGGTGAATGGTTTCCTCCCAAACAAGTGGGCATTGCTTCAGGTATATATGGTGGCTTAGGTAATATTGGCTCAGCGGTTGCTGCAGGAACATTACCTATTCTAAGCTTGGTTTATGGTGGTGAAGAGGGTTGGCGCTACGCAATCGCCTCGACCGGTTTAATATCTTTAGTTTATTCAGGCATTTACTTTTTTAGTGTTTCCGATACACCACCGGGTAAAACTTATCATAAGCCCGAAAAAAACGGGGCGATGGAAGTGACCAGTATTGGCGATATGTACTTTTATATTTTCATGTCGATGCCTTTATATCTAGCCTTAACACTACTAACTTGGAAATTATCCCCGACAGCTGGCGTCAATTTAGTCTCAATACATTTTATTGTTGGCAGTTATATAACGATAGCACTGTTGTTTCTTCTCAACGTCTATAAAATCGTCCATATTAATAAAAAAAAATTACAACGGCCGATAGATGAAATTCAGCGTTATAAATTTAAACAAGTCGCCCTTCTCGATTTAGCTTATTTTATTACCTTTGGCTCGGAAATAGCTGTGGTTTCGATATTGCCTTTGTTCTTCTTTGATACATTTCATGATTCTCAAGGTGTTACCATGGTGCAAGCGGGGCTGCTAACCGGTAGCTTTGCTTTTATTAACTTCCTAGCAAGACCGGCGGGGGGTTGGATTAGCGATAAATTTGGTCGAAAACTTTCCCTGAATATTTTTGTTTTAGGATTGTCTATCGGTTATTTTGGTATGTCATTCATCACTTCTGAATGGTCACTTATGCCCACTATATTGATGACCATGTCATGCTCTTTCTTTGTTTCTGCGGGCTGCGGCGCTGTATTTTCTTTCGTGCCCTTAATAAAACGCCCCATAACCGGCCAAATTGCTGGCATGGTAGGTGCTTACGGTAATGTCGGAGGTGTACTGTTCTTAACGTTGCTTTCGTTTGTTTCAATGGAACTTTTTTTTGAAATTATAGCGGCAATTGCTTTATTTATATTGATTGCCTTACGATTTATTGACGAGCCTAAAGAGCATCTTTCCGAAGATCCAAGATGATGGTACCGTTGTAATGCTTAATTGAATCAAGTGATTTTCCACTCATTAATTTTCAGAGTTCCCACTTACTTTTCAAAGAAAGAGATAGATAACTTATCAGTGCTAATGCAGCCTCTTCTATCGTTTTACCAAAACTCACAACCCCATCCTGATGCCCCAACATTGAAAATACAGAACTGTTGCATAAGCTCCCATCTTTAAATAACTGTTCAACGGCTATTGCCAGAGCAACAGTACCATAAGGAATATCGGCAGAAATATGAGGCAAATTAAGGACTTTGGTATTTCCCCAGATCTCTGGACTATGCACATGAATAACGGCATTAACCTTGAAATCCAAGCTATAAATACAAGCATGTGTTAGTGCTTCAGAAGACGGCTTAATGAGTCCACGGGAATGGATACGGTTTTGTCGTGGCTCCGCTTTAACCACCAAAACAAACTGCTCTGAACATAAATATTCGATATGTCCGGTTTGCGTACCACTTATAACAAATTGGTTGCTCTGTGGCTTAACTCGGTGACTAATATTGCCAAAGCCCAGGTTATCGTATCTATCAGGATCCTGCCCAAGGAGACCAAGACGAAAAAGGATAGCGCGCCAAGCACTGATCTGCTTAACTGAAAAAAATTCAGTCATTGGCATCTGTTGATGCTCTACCTCATACTTAATGACGCCTTCCTGTTCGTTCACAAGAAGGCGGTTTTGGTTAACCTTAAGTTTGCCATTAGGCTATATCTGCCAAATTCCCTTTACTTTCCAGCCATATCTTTCTGTCCGGCGACCGTTTTTTAGCGAGCAATAAATCCAACTGCCCACTCGTATCATCACCTTCTGCAATAGTTAATTGAACCAGTCTTCGGGTATCTGGATTCATGGTAGTTTCCCGAAGCTGACTCGGATTCATTTCTCCCAATCCTTTGAAGCGCTGGACATTGATTAGCCCTTTTAATTTTTCAGCTTTAATTCTATCCAAAACACCCTGACGTTCGGACTCATCAAGTGCATAAAATACCCGTTTACCCACATCAATTCGATACAAGGGCGGCATTGCTACAAACACATGACCTTCTTTAACCAAGGCATTAAAATGTTGATAAAATAAAGCACATATTAAAGTAGCAATATGATTGCCATCAGAATCAGCATCCGCCAAAATACAAACCTTACCGTATCGCAGATTCTGCAAATCACTTGAGCCAGGCTCTATACCCAATGCAACCGCAATATCATGGACTTCCTGAGATGCCATAACCTGACTGGACTCCACTTCCCAGGTATTCAGAATCTTGCCCCGTAACGGCATAATTGCTTGAAAATCTCGTTCTCGTGCTTGCTTGGCTGAACCACCTGCAGAATCGCCTTCCACCAAAAACAATTCCGTTCTGGCTATATCCTGTGCGGAACAATCTGCCAGTTTGCCCGGCAACGCCGGTCCGGCTGTAATTCGTTTACGAATAATTTTTTTATTGGAACGCAGTCTTTTCTGTGCGCTGGAAATAATAATTTCGGCTATCTTTTCACCTTCCGTTGGATTCTGATTTAACCAAAGACTAAAACCGTCCTTCGCTAGACCAGAGACAAAAGCCACGCACTCCCTGGAACTTAAGCGTTCCTTGGTTTGACCTGAAAACTGCGGATCTTCCAACTTAACCGACAGTACAAAATGACAATTTTCCCAAACGTCTTCCGGGGCAACCTTTACGCCACGCGGTAAAATATTTCTTATGTCACAAAATTCCCGCATCGCCTCAGTCAGCCCCGACCGTAATCCATTAACATGCGTACCACCTTGCGACGTCGGCACTAAATTAACATAACTTTCATTAAGAATTTCAGGTGGATTTTCAAATGCCCAGACTATACCCCATTCCACAGCCTCATGATTTGCCGCCATATTTCCCATAAATGGCTGTTCAGGAAAAAATTCTATATCACCTATTCTATCCAATAAATATTCTTTTAAACCATTTTGATAACACCACTCATAAGCTTCGCCGCTTTGCTCTACTTTTAGGGTTATTTTCAAGCCCGGACATAAAACCGCTTTAGCACGTAAAACATGTTTAAGTTTAGTTACCGATATCTTATTGGAATCAAAGTATTTTTCATTGGGCCAAAATTTAACTGCCGTACCCGTATTATTTCGTCCTACTGTACCCGTTTCTGTTAATTCAGAAAGCTTGTCACCATCGGCATAACTCATTACATATACTTTTCCGTTACGCTTAACTTCTATTTCAAGTTTTGCTGACAACGCATTAACAACGGAAATACCAACGCCATGTAACCCTCCGGAAAATTGGTAGTTTTTATTAGAAAATTTGCCTCCCGCATGTAACTGGGTAAGAATAACTTCAACACCCGAAATGCCTTGCTCAGGGTGAATATCAACAGGCATACCGCGACCATCATCAGTCACCTGTACAGATCCGTCTTTATAAATAACAACGTCTATGGCTTTTGCAAAACCAGCCATCGCCTCATCGACACTGTTATCTACTACCTCTTGAACAAGGTGATTAGGCCGAGTGGTATCTGTGTACATACCAGGGCGTTTACGCACCGGATCCAAGCCACTTAGTACTTCTATAGCGGCCGCATTATATTCGTTACTCATTATTCCCAAACACTCTTAATCCAATTTACCGAAGAAGTTTTGTATTTTTTTTCATTGCTTCGTGTTCTTTATATCTTCGTGGTGGTTATCTCTATTTGTTTTTTAAAAATACCTTTGCTTCATGCCAGAAAGCATCCAACTCCATTAATTCACAGTCCCGTAAATGTCGGCCTGATGCTGCAACCTGTTGTTCAATATAATGAAAGCGTTTGCTGAATTTTTTGGTGCTTTCTTTAAGTGCAATTTCAGGATTAACTTTTAAATGTCGCGCCAAATTAACCGTGACCAAAAGCAAATCACCGATTTCTTCCTGAATATGGGCTTGGTCACCTGATTCCAAGGCTTCTTTGACTTCTTGTAATTCTTCCAGCACTTTATCAAAAACCGGCGATACCTCAGGCCAATCAAAGCCGTGCTGAGCTGCTCGATCCTGAATTTTTTCACACTCAATCAAAGCTGGGAGATTACCTGCTACGCCGGATAACACACTATCAGGCTTGGCAGTTTTATTTTTTTCTTGCCTCTCATCGGCTTTAGCTTGTTCCCAGGCTTGATGACGCTCGGCATCAGTATTAAAAACGGCATCAGAAAAAACATGAGGATGTCTTCTAATAAGTTTTTCAGCAATCCCTGCCGATACCTCTTCAAAACTAAACAAGCCAAGTTCATTGGCAATTTGCGAATGAAAAACAACTTGAAGCAGCAAATCACCTAATTCTTTACGCAAATCATCCAAATCATTGCGTTCAATGGCATCAACAACCTCATAGGCCTCTTCAATAAGGTATGGAATCAAGGTAGTAAAATCTTGCTTGATATCCCATGCACAACCGCCTTCCGGATTGCGGAGGCGAGACATAATATCTAACAACTGTTGAGTGTTTTTTAACATAAGAAAGGCAATAATTAAAATGAGAACCCAAAGTTTTCATGAAATCGTCGCGCAAATTCATTCATAGAAAAGGTATGATTTTGAGTGCCATGATGTTCTATTTTAATTGCGCCCATTAATGAAGCTATTCTACCTGTCACTTCCCAGCTCAAGTCATTCATCAAACCATAAAGCAAGCCTGCACGATAGGCATCGCCACAGCCAGTAGGATCAAGCAAAGAGACAGGTTTTGCTGCAGGAATAGTGATGCATTCGCCGTTTTTGTATATTTTAGAGCCTTTTCCACCCAAGGTTATAATCAAGGCCTCTACGCGTTCTGCCATTTGTTCTAATGATAAACCAGTGCGCTCCTGCATTAACTCGGATTCATAATCATTTAAAGTCATCCACGTTGCCTGATCGATAAATTTAAGTAATTCTGCGCCATTAAACATAGGCATGCCTTGGCCAGGATCAAAAATAAAGGGTATCTCCAACTCAACAAATTGTTCGGCATGGAGGTGCATACCGTCTTTTCCATCCGGCGACACAATACCAATACTAATATCATTTTCCGTAGGGATTGAATTTAAATGCGCAAAGCTCATGGCACCAGGATGAAAAGCCGTAATCTGATTACCCTCATCATCGGTAGTAATATAAGCTTGGCCAGTATATTGATTATCTATTATACGAATAAACTCACTGGATAAACCGTTCTGACTCATCCATTGACTGTAAGGTTCAAAATCATGACCGACTACTGCCATGGTTAAAGGCTCTTCACCCAGCAAATTTAAATTATAGGCAATATTACCGGCACAACCGCCATATTCACGACGAATGACAGGTACCAAAAATGACACATTTAACATATGTACTTTTTCCGGCAATATGTGATTCTTAAATTTATCATGGAATACCATAATAGTGTCATAAGCCATTGATCCGCATATTAATGCACTCATTGATGTCTCTCTTTAAATTAAAATTAATGTCCAGGTCACTGCTGCCCACGCTAACGACATCATAACTGCCGCAGAACCTATATCTTTCGCTCTACCTGACAATTCATGATGTTCAAAGCCAACACGATCGACTACCGCCTCTACTGCTGAATTGAGTAATTCAACCAGCATAATCAAAACCACACTACCAATTAATAACAGTTTCTCAATTGTAGTTTCCCCTAACCAGAGTGCTATAGGCGTTGAAACAACAAATATAATAACTTCTTGTCTAAAAGCTTCTTCATGTGTCCACGTTGCTTTAAAGCCTGCAACTGAAAAGATACATGCATTAATAAGGCGTTTAATGCCTTTTGCATTTTGATTTGCCATCGTTTTACTTTTTCCCTAAATAAAAAAATTAATTTTACTCACCTTAAATGTAAATCTTATTACATTCAACATCGTCACCTTATTCCTCAATAAGCGCTTGGTAAGCATCAGCATCCATCAATTGAGTAACCCCAGACAAATCATCCGCTTTAACACAAAATAGCCAGGTACCATAAGGATCATCATTTACCAGTTCGGGTTCATCGGTTAGCGCCTGGTTAGTGGCGACAATTTCTCCAGAAACGGGACTAAATAAATCTGAGGCTGTTTTAACCGACTCAACCACCGCACACTGCTCTTGTGCTTTTACTTTACGACCTAGCTCAGGCAACTCCAGATAAACCAAATCTCCCAGTTGTTGCTGAGCAAAATCAGTTATGCCAACACGAACAAGATTATCCTCTTCTACTGACACCCATTCATGAGAAGTGGCATACTTTAAATTGACCGGTAAATCGCTCATAGTTTACTCTCAAAAAAATAATAAGGTTCAAGACTCTTGGATAAAAAGGTAAGGTTAGAAAACAAAAAAATCCGGGTAAATTAATTTAACCTTTTCCCTTTTTCCCTGTATCTTGAGTATTTATACTACACCCCGTCATATTAACAAAAATCATCAAAACATGCCTGAGATACTGATCTATACTACCAACATTTGTCCCTACTGCCTGATGGCTAAACGCCTACTCGACAAAAAAGGCGTTACTTATACGGAGATTAACGTAGACACCCAACCGAGCTTAAGAGAGGAAATGATGCGCAAAACCAAGCGCCGAACTGTGCCTCAAATTTATATTGGTGACTTTCATGTTGGCGGCTTTGATGACTTATATGCGCTAGAACAGCAAAAAAAACTGGATACTTTACTGGGACTTAAGGTAACGCCATAAATGACAATTACAATGCGTTTTAAAGAACAACATGGTATTTTATTATCTTATTTTTTAAAAAACGCTGATAACTTAACCGTGTAAAGGCATTTGTTAAATGATACAACATGGCCGATATAAAAATGAATAGTGAACGAAGCCCTGCATTATCACCCTGCATCAGCAAGTGCACTTTAGATGATAAAAACATCTGTACGGGTTGCTTTCGTTACATTAATGAAATAAGACTATGGGGTCAAGTTGATGAGAATACGCGGCATCAGTTCTTGAGTAACAGTAAAAACCGTAAAAGTGATTACAACGCAGCAGAATGACCATGCCCCGACACAAAATAAAAATCGGCTTATACGCATAGAGTAATTCATATGAAACAATTACATAGAAAAGATTTATTTGGTTGGTCAGAATTTAACAAAGAACGAAATCTGGATTTTAATAGTGTGCTTTGGGTGCGTGAGGGCGGCAATATTTTAATTGACCCTTTGCCTATGACCGAACATGATCACAGCCACTTGCAACGATTGGGCGGGGTTAATTTCATAATAATCACCAATAGTGACCATTGTCGGGATGCTGAACTTATTGCCCAAAAAACGGGCGCACAAATTTACGGCCCATCAGCAGAAGAAGATACTTTTCCCATCTCTTGCGATCATTGGTTACATGATAACGAAGAAGCCTTTCCGGGCTTGATTGCCTTCGAACTTGAAGGCTCTAAAACACCCGGTGAACTGGCACTGCTTTTAGATCACACGACCTTAATAACTGGGGACTTAATTCGCTGCCATGTTGCCGGTGAATTATGCTCGTTACCGGAAGCAAAACTCGTCAATCCACCTAAAGCAAATCAATCCATCAAGCGTTTAGCGGAGTTACCCAACATAAAAGCAATTTTAACCGGAGATGGCTGGCCAGTCTTTAGCCATGGCAGTGAAGCGTTGCATCGCTTGGCAAAATCAATTTAAAATCATAAAATTAAAATTATCGATTCAATTGTGGGGGCATCAAACCGTATTATCCCCGCTCGATGATTTCGATGGTATTACCATCGGGGTCCCTACAAAAAAGCGCTCTTCGCCCGGATAGGCTCATAGTATAAATTATCCCAGCTTTATTCAATGTATCTTGAATCGGTTCTAAGGCCATGGCGTTTAAAGCAATATGACGATCACGACCACCATGCTGTGGCCGTCCAGCTATTGGATCTGGATTATTTAACTCCAACAGATGGATTTGCTCCGGTCCCTGACCTAACTGAATCCAAGCCCCAGGAAAGCCCATATCTGGTCGCTCCATGGCCTGCAAGCCCAAAACTTCGCAGTAAAAAACTAACGACACAACTGTATCAGCAACAATAAAACTTGCATGGTTAAGTGAAACTATGTTGTTTGACATGGTTAATTGAATATCAATTTAAATTAGGAATGAAATTATACCTTCTCATATTTCAATAATGACTTCTAGTCATTTTAGCTGCGCACAATATAAATTAAAACGAACAAGATTCTATATTAGTAATCAAAAAAACAAATAAATTAAAGAGGTTTGTTAAAATCACTGCTTAGTATAAAATTGTCAAATTTAGAACTCTTTATACTATGCAGATAATAGCCATTTATCCGGGAACCTTTGACCCTATAACCAATGGTCACTTAGATATCATCGCCAGAGCCTCAAAGTTATACGACAAAGTGATTGTTGCTGTAGCCGTTAACCGTGGCAAAACACCTCTATTTTCTCTTAATGAACGCGTTGAATTAATTGGTCGTGTAATTTCTGAATTCACTAATGTAGCTGTTATCGGTTTTGACAACTTACTGGTTGAATGTGCTAAACAGCAAGGTGCTACAGTTATTTTAAGAGGCTTACGTGCAGTATCTGATTTTGAATATGAGTTTCAATTAGCAGGAATGAATCGTCGACTTGCACCAGAACTTGAAACAGTGTTCTTAACGCCTGCGGAACAATATGAATTTATCTCTTCCACATGATTAGAGAAATCGCGCAACTAAAGGGTGATGTCTCCTGCTTTGTCCCTGATGCTGTTCACCAACGCTTAATCGAAAAATTTACTTAGGATATAAAATGGCACTAC
>CAJAHC010000354.1 GCA_903939355.1 uncultured Methylococcaceae bacterium
ATTGTTTATTGACCTTTCATAGTGTTTTTTTATAACGACAAGATCAACTATAAGGCATGTGGCTGTTCATCTCAATATTTTATAGTCCTATTCTGATAATGTAGCGTTAACTGTAATATATTTATAGGAAAATCTGTTGTATTAGATAGATATAAATCTGTGCTAATAAATTGATGTTCAAATCCTGATATATTAACTCGTTCAAATTACATATATTGCTAGTTTGTAATTGGCGGATAACTATTTACTTGATAGCTTTATTTTCGACGTAAATTTAAATAAAGTTTATAGGACGATTTAATCAAACATTTGATGAACGACATTAACTTATTTGTTTTTATAAAAGGAAATCCCCATATGTATTTATTGAAATCATGGCTTATCTTGTCAATTTTATTCAGTATAAGTTATAGTGTAAATGCGGAAATGGAGACGCAGAAATTTATTGTAGGTTCTTTTTCATCTGGCTCACTTGAGCATTGGGAATCTAGAGAATTTAAAGGTGTGACTAATTATAAATTAGTCGACCTTGGAGGCTCTCGTGTATTAAAAGCAGAAAGCGCAATGAGCGCCTCTGGATTATTTAATGAACAACGAATTGATTTACATAAAACGCCCTTCATGAATTGGCGCTGGCATATTGAAAACAGATTGGGCAATACGCATAATGAGCAGGAAAAATCAGGCGATGATTATGCAGCAAGAGTTTATGTTATTGTCAGTGGTGGCGCAGCTTTTTGGCAAACCAAGGCGCTCAATTATGTATGGTCGAGCACTTCACCAACCGGTAAAGTTTGGCCAAATGCCTATGCCGGGGCAAACGGAGAAATGACCATGATTGCCCTTAGATCATCATCTGATCAAACAGGCACATGGTATTCAGAAAAGCGTAATATTCTTGCTGACCTAAAGCATCAGTTCGGTGAGGATATTCAATATATTGATGCTATTGCTATTATGTCAGATAGCGATGACTCTCAAGGTCATGTTACCGCTTATTACGGTGACATCTACTTTACAAAAAGTTAATGAACATACAACGATTAGAATCCCCCATCTTGAACTAAAAGACTTATTCAAAAGGATTGAAAAAGGTGAAATGGCAATGTCTCTCTAGACAATGCAATACCATATGACCTCAGAATCAGAAAACATATTGTTATGTTACTGTTTTATTAGCCATCACTTTTGTGAGTAAAAAGTCATCCTGTATCATTACTTTCACATAAGCATGTTATTTTGGATATATTCAGAAATCTAGGGCATTAAGCATGTATAAAACCACCATAGCCAATCAAAACTATAAATTTAAAAATTTGCGTGACTTAATGGCTAAGGCAACACCTGCTCGTTCTGGAGATTACTTGGCTGGTGTTGCGGCGACCCATAATAGTGAACGAGTTGCAGCACAATGGGCACTTGCTGACGTCCCATTAAAACAATTTCTTAATGAAGTTTTAGTACCTTATGAAGACGATGAGGTCACGCGCCTGATTATTGATGATCATAATAGCGTCGCCTTTGCACCTATCAGTCATCTGACAGTTGGTGATTTTCGTAATTGGCTATTGTCCGAACATGCAACAACACAAACACTAACTGCTATTGCAACAGGTTTGACACCAGAAATGGTAGCCGCTGTTTCTAAAATTATGCGTATACAAGATTTAATTCTGGTCGCTAAAAAGTGCCAAATCGTTACCCGATTTAGAAATACTATCGGCTTAAAAAACCGACTTTCCACACGCTTGCAACCTAATCATCCAACCGATAATCCTGCTGGTGTAGCAGCAAGCATTTTGGATGGTTTGCTATATGGGTGTGGTGATGCTGTTATTGGTATCAATCCTGCTTCTGATAACTTCATGGCAACAACACAGTTAATTCAGATGCTTCACGATATAATTGATCGCTATCAAATCCCCACTCAATCCTGTGTATTAGCACATGTCACCACAACAATAAAAGCCATTGAACAAGGCTATCCAGTTGATTTAGTGTTTCAATCGATTGCCGGAACACAAAAAGCCAACGACAGTTTTGGCATCAACCTAAACTTGTTAAACGAAGCGCATCTTGCCGCTCTTGAACTCAATCGAGGCACTATTGGTAATAATTGCATGTATTTTGAGACTGGACAAGGAAGCGCTCTATCAGCAAATGCGCATGAAGGCATGGACCAACAAACTTGCGAAACACGAGCTTATGCCGTTGCACGTAAATTTAATCCGTTATTAATTAATACTGTAGTTGGTTTCATTGGTCCAGAATATCTTTATGATGGCAAACAGATAATCAGAGCAGGACTTGAAGATCATTTCTGCGGAAAATTACTGGGCTTACCGATGGGAGTTGATGTTTGTTACACGAATCATGCAGAAGCTGACCAAGATGATATGGACATGTTATTAACGTCTCTCGCTGTAGCTGGTGGTACATTCATTATGGGGGTGCCAGGAGCTGATGATGTTATGCTTAATTATCAATCAACCTCTTTTCATGATGCGCTGTATGTCAGACAAACTCTAAACCTGAGACCCGCGCCTGAATTTGAAAATTGGCTACAACAACATCAAATTTTCACCCTTGACAATCAATTGTTATATCAATCAGAACTACCGGATATCTTTAAACCATCACTACAAAAGCTATAGTGAAAAATCTAATGAACAAAAAAATTAACATCTTAGACCAACAAGATCTTTGGCGCAATCTAAGTCAATTCACTACTGCGCGGATTGGTTTAGGCAGAGCGGGAACAAGCTTACCTACCAAACCATACCTAGAGTTTCAATTAGCACATGCACAGGCTCGCGATGCGGTCAATATCCCACTTGACTTTGAAAGCATGGTAAAACGTATCAATAAGATGGGCTATCAAACACAGCTCTTAGCAACTCAGGCAGAAAATCAGGTCATATACTTACAACGACCCGACTTAGGGCGCTTGCTACCAAAAACTCTCATTAAGCAGCTACATCAACAAAATAAAGATACAGTAGACGTAGTTATTATTATTGTTGATGGCTTATCATCTACAGCCATTGAACAACATGCTGAAAATTTTTTGGCCTTATTACTGCCTAGCCTAGAGAACGATAATTACAATCTTGCTCCTATTTGTTTGGTGAAGCATGGGCGAGTAGCAGTTGGGGATGTGATCGCGGAAACTTATGAGGCTAAATTGTGCATAGTTATAATTGGCGAGCGACCTGGATTAAGCTCACCCGACAGCATGGGCATTTACTTCACCTATCAAGCAAAGTCAGGCTTAAGCACTGATGCAGATCGTAATTGCATTTCTAATATACACGCCAATGGCTTGAGTTACGAAAAAGCGCTTAAAAAACTAATTTTTTTGATACACGAAGCAGAAACAAAAAAATATTCCGGAGTTAATCTAAAAGATGAAACTACTGATTTAAATGTAAATGATCTACAGCAAAAAAATTTTTTACTTTTTTAATTTAAGATGCTAATAGATTGTCCAGCAGAAATCGCATTGATTTTGTAAGTTA
>CAJAHC010000355.1 GCA_903939355.1 uncultured Methylococcaceae bacterium
TATGACCTACAAGATATCTTGCAGGAAAAATTGAAGGAATTAGTACAAAAATACCGGCAATAACTGCAAGAAGTTGAGGCTGTCTGCTTAAACGGGGAGTGATGGGCTTAATAGGCTGCTCCAGTGCCAAAAATTCGTCATTCAAGCATGGATGCCGGAATCCAGTCACGTGGATGTAAATCGAGTACTGAATCATTTTTATGATGTCAGGGCTCAGTCCCCATAGGATGAGTTTTATTCATTATATTTTCTTTTTTCATAAAAAAGCCTCTTTTTACAGAGGCTTAATAGTAAACTTTACATAACAGTCTGTTAAAAAGGAATGTCATCATCATAAGGCGCATCAAAGCTGTTATTACTGGCGGCTTGCTGAGTGGGTGCTTGTTGACGTTCAGCATAGCCAGAAGATTGATTGTTTTGTTGTGACTGGCTGCCATCATTCTTTCTGCCGAGTAAATCAATTATGTTGGCATTGAGCTCAAGACTTGTCTTGGTCGTGCCGTCATTGGCTTTGTATTCACTTTGAGTTAATTCACCAGAAACAAATACTTGCTGACCCTTCTTAAGGTAATTTTGTAACTGTCCTTCAGCACGTTTGCCAAACAAAACTACCCGTATCCATAAGGTTTGTTGTTTATCACCAAAGCCGATATTATTGGCTACAGTCACATTTAAAACAGCAACGCCTGACGGCGCATATCTGACTTCAGCATCTCTGCCAACAGTGCCAGTAAAACTAAACACATTACTCATCGTATTTTTCTCATGGTTTATTAAATTATTCGATCATTATCGGTTGCTTTCCATTTCTTTCCAATAAAAAATCAGTGTACACGGATTATCGTTAACTTTGATTTTTCTGCTATGGCATAGGAAACCAGAGTGAGTTATTGAATGCCTGTATTAATTTTTTGAATACTTCATGACCACATAGCCCAGTAATGAACCCCAAATTAACATATACATGCCATGAAGCGTGAACTCAAGACTGAAATTATTAACCTGCCGAAAATAATCCATTAGGTCATCCGTTAAAACCAAGAGAAGTACAAAATAGATGGCATTTTTTAATCTGATTTTATGCGCGTAAAATACACCAATACCAATCAACACAAAGCCAGTAAAAAATCTAAGAGTGCTATGAATAAAAATCTCCAGATTTAATATCTCTATCTTAAATGCAGCATCCATAAAATAGAGCACTATAAGACCTGCAATTAATACTGTTGTCACCCATTTCATCATGTATTTCCTGTCTTTATTTAGTGGCTAAAGTAATGTGTCTTTTAATGTGCATATAAATTATACAAATAAAATAGCGCGTTATTAAAACTGAATAACGGTATCAAAACCCAGCAATATCTGGTTGGTTTGTTGCCCACCGTCAAATGGATTAATTTGTGCCTGACTCCAGTCATACCGAACTTCAGGACGAATCATTAACCATTTTTTGGGCGTCCAATTTATCCCTGCAGTTATGGCATAGTAATTTGCCGCTCCATTATCGTATTTATATCCATTGGCATCTCTAAACCACTCTCCCCGCAAGCCTAACTTTAACTGCTCGGTTGTTTGATAACTAAGATAGGGCACTAAAGAGTACCACCTTGCATTCGGACCCAAATTATTAGCGTTATTTTGATTAGCTAAAACCTGCTCTAATATCAAGTTCCATTTACCCAGCCGTTGTTTCGCTATGGCTGTGTAATAGAACAAGTTAGAGCTCTGATAACTAAAATAATTGCCTCCCTTTGTAGAAATAGAGAGCTCTGTTCCAGATTTAGCATTTTTCCAATGAATCCCGCTCAATTCAAACCAGGCGCCCAAGTCTTGATTAAAATTATCTGGCCCAGTTACAGCACCTAAATGCATGCCCCATTCCTCGCCTATTTCATAGTTAAACAAAACCCCTGTTGTGGTTAATGGAGAGGCTCTAAAACTATAAGAATGGGATGAATAGAAATTTAAACCTGACTGCACCGTTTCATAATCCATATTAGTATAAAAATGTCCTATTTTTGTACTAAGGCCTTCACCAATAGGCGCATAGATTTCCGTATAGGCTTGGGGCAAGGCAATATTCTTGTAGTTACTCTTATTTAATAAATGACTATCCCAATTCCCTCTAGCTTGAGTATAACGCGCATCAGATCCAAACATAGCATCAAATCGGCCGCCTATTTGCCAGTTCGAAGACTTTTTAAGACGCTTCTCGATAAATAAATCTATTTGGTATAAATCAAGTTGTCCACTACGATCCGTCATAGACACTGGCGTATTACTATTATTACTTGTATGTCTTGGATTATAGTAACTGCCGAATGTGACCCAACCACCTATCTCAATTCCAGACGGCTCAAAGGTGTTCCACTTGGAGCTATCTTTATTAACGAGCGTCTGTATTAGACCCTTAGGTTGGGTGTCATCTGCTCTGGCAGAATAAACAAAACCCGTCAATAGTATGGCGCCAAGCAGAATAGTGACAATACGATAATAGAGGTAAATAGTAGCCATCTTGCTTTCTAGTTAGTTGGCAACAAATAGCGAGAATCCACCAACACCAGTAAAATAAGCCTGTCGACAGGCAATTTTAAACACCTAATGATCTAAACCGTTTCATACATTGAAGTCTGAGTTCATTTGTTATTGATTAAGGTTAACCCTGGCGGCAACGCCTCACCAAACATCTGACTTTCTTCTTTTTCATCCAACTCTTTAAAGTGTTCAACCATGTCTATCCAAGAGCTGGGGGCTTTGCTGAGTTTAAGTTTACTGATGACTTGTTGACGCATGTCTTCATTAATATCACACGCACGATCACCACTCATGCGTGCGATCAGTGTTGCAGCAAATCCGGCTTGGGGCGTTTTTTTCCAGTCTTCAGCCAAGATTTGGGTTAACCAGCGACAAGCCACGTCTGAAGAAACTACCTGATGACGACTACCATGAAATGGCAATCGAGAACCAATA
>CAJAHC010000356.1 GCA_903939355.1 uncultured Methylococcaceae bacterium
AATAATAGGGGACGTACCACGATTAGAAAGGGTTGGTAATCAATGAGGTCCGATTAAGTTGATTTAAGCCGGTAAGTCTCTTAAATATAAACTGAGGTGATTAATCGCCCTTGTTTGCAGAAGATAGTTAATCTTAGACTATCCTTTACCGGTAACCTCTTGTATTAATGAAATATCTTTTCGTAATAACTCATTAATCAATGATTGTAAATTAACACCTTTAAGCTTTGCTTTTTCAGCAAACCAGCTCTCTACATCTTGATCTAGGTAAACCGGGATATTTAACTGCACATCAGTGCGATAAAATCGTCCACGTTCTGCACTGGTAAAATCATATTCGTCTTTCATTGTAAATTCTCATATTGTTTTTGTTCATGCCGAGTTGCAGGTCTTGCAGAAATAATACGGATAGTAATTTGATCTTGGTGATAAGTTATAAAAGTATGAACGACTAATTGCAGTTTGTGTGCTTTGGTATTTCCCAAAGTAATCCAGCGTTCTTCCAATTCAGGATGTTCATGGTCAGGCATCGATAATTGTAAAGGATCAAGAAATACTTCCGTCGACTCCTCAAAACTCACACCATGCTTTTGTAGATTCGTTTTAGCTTTAACGGGATCCCATTCAAAATGATACTCCATGCGTAACTAACCTCTGGTGCCTATCTGGATTGGTAATTGCTAATAGTAACTATTCTTTGTTTAAAAATAGCATAGTTTACCCATACATTGCCAATTAATGCATCAATTGAAGAAATTACGGAGAGGAAAGCTAAAGAATTTGAAAATACGTTTGATGATGGTGAATCGGTACTGGACGCTTTGGACTTGTCCAATGCCAAAAGAGATTTGCAAGAACAAAAAAGAGTGAATGTTGATTTTCCTGCATGGATGATTTGTGAAACTTCAGACTTGATCTGGCGACTTCAAAATATAGTTTCAACTTAATCTGTCATTGGCTGTTTGTTTTCGACCCAAACCAGCCATACGAATATGAATTTAGGCTTTTCGATACCGGTCATTGGCAGAGTAGCTTATCTTCCGTAGCATGCGCAAGAAAGATACGCTTATGTTCTGGCAACGGCCTGAGCGTAGTCAGCGCGAGCGAACTAAACGAAGCTCCCCTGGAACGGTGGTTAATATTTGTTTAGGTTGCAAAAAGACGCAGCCCAACTTACGCCGCTATGGTTTTTGTTGTAATAATTTTTCTATTTTGTTAACTATTTGAGCGACTGCTAAAGGTTGATTTTCAATAACTGTCACGCATTTTTTATAAGAACGCAGTTGAATACATATTCTTTTACTATTTGTACTGGATTCTTTTTTGACAATAGTAGTTACAATTTTATTGTCCTTAAGCATCACCTGTTTTTTAACGGTAAAAGTATCGGCAATTTCAAAAAAATGGATGACGTAAAAATCATTAAGAAACTCAAGTAATCTTTCATTTGTAACGCTTACAGATTGTTTCTCTTTATTATTTTTGTTAAAAAAACTGGCACCATTGCCATTAATTGAGA
>CAJAHC010000357.1 GCA_903939355.1 uncultured Methylococcaceae bacterium
AATATGACTTTTCCTGGTAAACGAATACACGCCATATTCTCAATGTTGAAAGACAAAGACATTGCAGGTGTCATTGAGATTATGAATCCAGTAATCTATGACTGGTTTTTTGCGCCGTTAGCAAACCCAAGAGCAACTAGTGAAAACAATATGCGAGAAATTTTTTCAAACATTGGAGTTACTAGGGTATCCTTCGGATTTACAGGCTTTACTGATGCATTTAATGCAGCAAAGCACCAATCTCTAGATAATGATTTACTTCTGGTTTTTGGATCTTTCTTTTTAGTATCTGATTGTTTAAATAAATTTGAAAAGGTAGGTTGACAAAATGAATCAAGAATTAAAACAACGAATAATCGGTGCCATAGTTGTTACCGCTCTTGCTGCAATTTTCATTCCCATGCTTTTTGATGACCCTATTGAAAATAGCGGCCAATCAGTCAGTGAATTAGCAATACCTGCAACTCCACTAAACTCAAATGAAGTATCTGCAAACAAATTACCTAGTAATGCAAATCAGGTTTTGAATGTCCCTGATAACGCATCTGAAACATTAGTAAACACAGAAGAAGAAAGTGAGTTATCAAAAGACACTCAATTGTCTGAAGAAATACCAGCAAATGATGATCCAACTGTCGATAATACGGATGAAGACATAGTAGCTCAAGCTGATTCTAAATCTAAAAACAGCAACACACCACCATCTTTAGATACGGGAGTAGTAGAAACTCATAAACCTTCAGTCTCCAAAAAAGCACTCCCCGAATTAGCAAAACAAGAGCCAACTCCCGAACCAGTATGGGAAGAAGAAAAAGCTATAGAAGTACCTGCAGAGCTAGTAAATACAACTAAAACTAAAACTAAAACAGCACCGATTAAGGTAAAGATAAAGTCTACCGCTCCTATAAAAACAGCTACGCCAGAAAATATAATTTCTAAGAAAATTACTACAACTGAAAAACCATTACCTGTAAAAGCAGTTATTACAGATAAACCCACTGTAGTCCCTACTAAACCAAAAGCTGAATTAAGTCGATGGACTATTCAAGTAGGTAGTTTTAGTAAAAAAGAAAATGCCACCACTCTCATGGAAACTTTGCGGAAACAAAACCTACCTGTCACTTTAGATACTATTAAAAGTGCCAATGATGGGCTTATATACAGACTTAAAATTGGCCCCACTCTTGAAAAAAAACGTGCTATTGAAATGAAAACAAAATTGGATGCTTTAAAAATACAATCGTTTCTGATTTCTGAGTAATAAATCATAGGTAAGTTTAAGCAATTATCTTCATAAACAATAAACAATGATCTGGGTAGATTTCGCTATCATCGGACTGGTCTTTAGTAAATTAATAAGCGGATTTTTGCGCGGCTTTAATATGGCATTTTTTAATTTAATTTCCTGGCTATTAGCAACCATCATTAGTTTAACTTTTTGCATAGAATTCTCTGTATTTTTGCCCTCAGCAATTAGTGATCAAAAACTAAAAATAAGCATATCTTTTTTTGCTTTGTTTTTAATCACCCTAATCATGACTAGGGTAATCCGAGTGCTTTTCGGTGAAACCATCAAAAAATCTGACATACGGCTTATTGAGCGTTTAAGTGGTATGATTTTTGGAGGGCTACATGGCCTGTTTATCGTCATGCTTTTGGTCATGCTGACAGGACTATCGAGTCTGCCAGATAAACCATGGTGGAAGGAATCAAAATTATTACCCCCCTATCAAATGGCTGCTATTTGGTTACATGACTCCATTCCATCTGGAATAGCTGAATATATTCATTATCGTTAACAACTAACAGATTCTAGTAAAAATTATGTGTGGTATTACCGCTATCGTTTCACATCAAGCTGTTAACCAAGAACTCTATGATGCACTAACCGTCTTGCAACATCGGGGCCAAGATGCAGCAGGTATAGTAACTTGCGAGAAAGGACGTTTACATTTACGTAAAGATAATGGCCTGACTCGTGATGTTTTCAACAATGCCCAAATGCTTAAGTTAAAAGGCTGCATGGGCATAGGGCATGTTCGCTATCCAACAGCAGGCTGTACAAGTTCTGCAGAAGCTCAACCCTTCTATGTTAACTCTCCCTTTGGATTAACACTGGCACACAACGGTAATCTCACTAATACCGAAGAGTTAAAAAAAGCACTATTTGTAGAAGATCAACGACATATTAATACGGACTCTGATTCTGAAGTTTTATTAAATGTTTTTGCTCATGAACTTCAAAGCCTTGGCAAATTGGACTTAAGCGTCGATGATATTTTTCAAGCAGTAAGTGGCGTTCACAAACGCTGTCGTGGCGCTTATGCGGTTGTTATCATGATTGCCGGAGTGGGTATCTTAGGCTTTAGAGACCCCCATGGAATTAGACCTGTGGTATTTGGTGAGCGAAAAACTGAAGAAGGTTCTGATTTTATGATCGCCTCGGAAAGTGTTGCCCTTAATGTATTAGGCTTTAACCTTATTCGAGACATAGAGCCCGGCGAAGCTATTTTCATTGAAGAATCTGGGGTCTTACATGCCAAGCAATGTTCCGAACAAGTAGACCATTGCCCCTGCATATTCGAATATGTTTATTTTGCTCGACCAGATTCAATTATTGATGATATTTCTGTCTATAAAGCACGCCTACGCATGGGCGACAAATTGGCCGCCAAAGTTATCAGAGAATGGCCTGATTATGATATTGATGTAGTCATTCCTATTCCTGATACCAGTCGAACTTCTGCATTACAAATGGCCAATAAACTGGGCGTTAAATTCAGCGAAGGTTTTATGAAAAATCGTTATATCGGTCGAACTTTCATTATGCCAGGTCAGAAAATGCGTGAAAAATCAGTTCGACAAAAACTTAATGCTATCGATCTTGAATTTAACGGCAAAAACGTTTTATTAGTTGATGACTCAGTAGTCAGAGGCACAACCTCAGCACAAATAATTCAAATGGCACGCGATGCAGGCGCCAAAAAAGTATACTTCGCCTCAGCTGCTCCACCAGTTCGCTATCCCAATGTTTATGGTATTGATATGCCGGCTGCACATGAATTAATTGCTCATGATAAAACCGAAGAAGAAGTGTGTGAAGCAATCGGTGCGGATCGATTAATTTATCAAGATCTTGATGATCTGATTGAAGCTGTTCGCAAAGGCAATCCTGCTATAAAACATTTTGATACCTCATGCTTCAGCAAAGAATATATTACCGGCGATATTGATGATGCCTATCTAGATAGAACTGAAGCCTTACGTAACGACAATGCTCAGGCAGAGCGTAACTCTGAAAAATCCATTATTGAAATGCTGTAAGAGTAGTTCCAATAATTACTTTTTATTCGCAACCACAAGGGATTACCCCCTGCCGATTATACTAAAAACCTATGAAAGATATTAACTGGAACGACTATTCTCTGGAAACTCAGGCAATAAGAGTTGGCCACAAGCGCACTCATGAAGATGAGCACAGCATTCCAATCTTTACGACCTCCAGCTATGTCTTTAAGAGTGCAGAAGAAGCAGCTTTACGTTTTACCGGCAAAAAGTCCGGCAACATCTACTCCCGTTTTACTAATCCAACCGTTAATGCTTTTCAGGAAAGGTTGGCCTTAATGGAAAAAGGTGAGCGCTGCATAGCATTTGCTTCCGGCATGGCTGCCATCATGGCAGTGGGTATGGGATTACTTAAAGCTGGAGATCATGTGGTTTGTTCTCGTGGTGTATTTGGCAATACCGTCTTAGTATTTCAAAATTATTTTGCAAAATTTGGTGTCGAAACTGATTTTGTTGATTTAATTGATACTTCAGCATGGGAAGACGCCATCAAACCCAACACACGGTTTTTATTTTTAGAAACACCCTCCAATCCACTCATCGAAATTGCTGATATTTCTGCACTGGCCAACATAGCACATGCACATAATTGCTTACTGATTGTCGATAATTGCTTTTGTACGCCCGTACTACAAAAACCATTCGAATTAGGTGCCGATATTGTTATTCACTCGGCAACTAAATATATAGACGGCCAAGGCCGCTGTGTGGGTGGTGCAGTTATCGCCAGTGATGAAATCATTGAAAAACACATTTATCCCTATCTTCGCACTGGGGGCGCCACCATGAGTCCCTTTAATGCTTGGGTGTTTTTAACCGGTTTGGAAACCTTGTCAATCCGAATGAAAGCCCACTGCGATAGCGCCTTTGAGCTTGCCAAATGGCTTGAACAACAACCCAATATTACCAAAGTGCACTATCCCGGGCTGCCATCACACGCACAACACGAGCTGGCAAAACGCCAACAAAGTCAGTATGGTGGCATTGTTAGTTTTGAGTTAAAAGGTGGTAAAGAACAAGCTTGGAAATTAATAGATGCAACTGAAATGATCTCCATTACCGCAAATCTGGGTGACGTAAAAACGACCATTACCCATCCAGCCACAACTACGCATGGCAGACTGACACCTGAAGCCAGAACTGTTGCCGGAATTAAAGACAGCTTGGTCAGAATTTCAGTCGGACTGGAAACCATCGCAGATATTAAAAATGATCTGTTAAGAGGCTTTGTGTAGAAAAAAACGTAAACATCTCTATCATTAATATCTGCCATGAATATAGATGTACTTTGTGTAGGTCATGCCTCTTATGATTTTGTTTTTTCAGTTGACCATCACCCGACTGCTGATGAAAAAATTGTCGCTCAAAACTTTCTCGGTTGTGGAGGTGGCCCCGCTGCCAACGCAGCAGTAACCGCTGCCAAACTCAATTTTAAAACCGCCTTTGCCGGCTATCTGGGTCAAGATATTTACGGTGAAAACCATTATCAGGAATTTCTCAACTACAGTGTCAACACAGATCTCATCATTCACGGCTCCTCCCCTACCCCGCTTTCCACCATCATAGTAAAACCCAATGGCAACAGAGCATTAATTAATTACAAAGGAAATACTCGGACACTTTCAGCCGGAGACATCGATTTTTCCTCTGTCACTACTAAAGTTGTTTTGTTTGATGGTCACGAACCACATATTTCATTACCCCTGCTTAAGCGACTTAAACAACAAGGTATTCCAACTATACTGGATGCAGGTTCCGTTCATGAGGGTACTTTAGCTCTAATGAACGAGGTAGATTATCTGGTCTGTTCTGAAAAATTTGCTGTTCAATTTGCAGGAGATGAAGTAACAGCCCTTTCTCGTTTAGCACAAGTATCAAAAGTCGTTGTAATAACACTAGGAGAAAGGGGCTTAATCTGGCAACGCGGCCAAGACGCTGGCAACTTACCCGCTTTTAAGATTAATGCTATAGACACCACTGGTGCGGGTGATGCATTTCATGGTGCTTTTGCCGCCGCTGTTGCCTCAGATTTAAACTGGTTTCAAATATTACGCTTTGCCAGTGCAGCGGGTGCATTATGTTGTACTAAAATAGGGGCTCGAACAGGACTGCCCTCAAAGCTAGAACATCAGACGCTTTTTGAAGATTCGCTATAAGTAATAATCTTTAGCTTCCAGCCACACCATCTAATTAACTACACTAGACAGCATAATCCTCAGATTTTTTAAAGGGAATAGAGAAAAAATAAGGTCTTATAGTTCCCGTTATTCTTTTCCAAGAGTTACACAATTGTAATGGTCAAGTAAAACAGGACACTTTATTAAGCAGATTGTTTATAAAATTCCCGCTCATATTGAATCGGGGATTGATAGCTTAGTTTTGAGTGTATGCGCTTACCATTATAAAAAGCCAAGTAATCGATGATACTCAACTTTGCCGACTCTTTAGTTCTAAATTTTTCGTAATTAAGTTGCTCATACTTTAAACTGCGAAAGAATCGCTCAGTAGGAGCATTATCCCAACAGTCACCCTTACGACTCATGCTTTGTTACATCTTCATGATACTTAAGTGTGTTCGGTATTCTTTGCTAGCATACTGGCTACCTCGATCAGAATGATGAAGTAAACCAGGCTCAGGTTTTCGACGCCAAAATGCCATTTGTAATGCCTTCACGCATAACGATGTTCGCATATGATCATCTATAGACCAGCCAACGACTTGTCTTGAAAATAGATCAATCACTACAGCAAGATAGAGCCAACCTTCAAGTGTCCAGACATAAGTGATATCGGTTGTCCAAACACTATTGGGTAAGGCAACTTCAAACTGTCTATTCAAACTATTAGGCGCTATGGCTTCATTATGATTGATGTCGGTAGTCACTTTAAATCGTTTAGGGTAGCGAGGCTTCAATGCTAATTTTCTCATCAGTTGCCGAGCTTTAAAACGACCAATATTAATATCTTCATTTATAAAAGCTTCAGATAAGCGCCGAGAACCATAGATTTTCTTATTATCGGCAAATAATTGGATTGCTTTAACTTCAAGTTGGTTTTCGCGTAGTCTTTTATCAGAAAAGTCCGGTACTTTAGTCCACGCATAATAGGCGCTGGGGCTAACTTCCATCACTTTACACAATACAATCACTGGGAATGTCTTCTGTTGCTCTCGAATAAATTGATATTTTATTGGAGCTCTTTCGCAAAGAAGACTGCGGCCTTTTTTAATATTTCGCGCTCCATGCGTAACTGTGCAACTTCTTTACGTAAACGGGTCAGTTCATCTTGTTCCAGCAAATTAAATACTTTTTTCTGGGTCGGAGCACTATTTGAAGAGCCTCGTTCAGCTCTTACCCATCGACTCAGCGCACTTAACGAAACGCCTAGACTATCAGCAGCTTGTCGCTGGCTATAACCCTTTTCATTAACTAATTTTGCTGCTGACTGTTTGAATTCAAGCGTAAAACTGGGTCTGATTTGTTTATTTTTATTACTCATAATCACCTCTGTGGACATTATAAATCTGTCTTTAGAAGTGTCCCGTTTAATTAGACCATTTCAAATAAAGTTGAGGCGAGCAGTGATAAAGGGATGAGCTAGTCGTCAGAAGAAATTATTAAACTCGACCTAGCGACTATGAATAAAAAAACTCACTTTTGTCCTTCATTGACGTAATGAGCCAGGCCTCAATTATTCAAGCTAGATACATAGTTCTTGGATCTTAAAAAAGAGACTTACGAGAAAAATTAGATAATAAAAGACTCCATCTCTACCAGAATAAAATGTGCCTTAGTTCTTATTATTTTTATGTTAATACCATTAGTTCCCATTACAGGTTCAATAGGATTATTTATATTGATCTTTCGACCTATCTGATTTAAAAAACTTGTTGATAACGTGTATGCTAATAAAAGATAATTGTTAAAGAAACATAAATAAACTGAAATCAATTTGATAAACCCGTCTAAAAACCAATAAATTTCGGATTAAGCCTGAACTGACAAAGCATAGGTCCAACAAGGGGCATTTTTTAAAGATGGCGCGCCCGGAGAGATTCGAACTCCCGACCGATCGGTTCGAAGCCGATTACTCTATCCAGCTGAGCTACGAGCGCTTAATTTAAATGCGTCATGTATTAATTAAATGTAAAGATTGAACAGTTACCTATCTAAACATTTCTTAACGCACGTCTAATGATATCAGCTTTTATTCTAAAATATACGATTAATTCTTCCGTGGATTCAATTTAAAGAGCAGCTATTGAACCGTCCCAACTGCCATCGGCCAGATAAGTGTCGTTCTTTTCACAAAGGGCTATCAATTTTAAGGCGTATTATAATACTACCCAGCCTTGCAACATAAAGACCCGTTAAAAACCCAATTAATGCCCTCCATTCAGTTTATCGATTTTTAAGCTAAGGTATTTAAAAATCAAGCCTCTTAATTGCAGATTTTTCTGACATCGCTAATTGCCTGTAAAATAAACGAAAGATCAGATAATTGTCATTATTATTTAAGGTCGAAGCGATCGAGTGTCATCACCTTATTCCATGCATTGACAAAGTCAGTTACAAATTTCTTTTTTCCATCTTCAGATGCGTAAACTTCAGAAATAGCACGAAGTTCAGAGTGTGATCCAAAAATTAAGTCCACCGAGGTAGCTGTCCATTTCATTTCACCCGTCTTCCGATCAACACCCTCATAAAGTTCTTCAGACTTGGGAGACTTTCGCCACTTTGTGGACATGTCGAGTAAGTTTATGAAGAAGTCATTACTCAATGATTCATTTTTATTAGTAAAAACACCATGATTTGATTGTCCTGAATTAGCCTTTAAAACGCGCAGGCCGCCAATAAGAACAGTCATTTCAGGGACAGTCAGTTTTAGCATATTGGCTTTATCAACCAACATCTCCGTTGGTGACATAGAGCTGCTCTGTCCGAAGTAGTTGCGGAAGGCATCTGCTGTTGGCTCAAGCACAGCAAAAGAAGTCTCATCCGTTTGCTCTTGTGATGCGTCCATACGTCCTGGAATAAAAGGGACATTCACAGTATAACCGCCAGTTTTAGCTGCCTGCTCAACTGCAGCTGCTCCACCCAAAACAATCAGGTCGGCCAGCGACACCTTTTTTCCATTCGACTGTGCCTGATTAAATACTTTTTGAATATCTTCCAAATGCGCGAGAGTTTTGACAAGTTCATCAGGATTATTAACCGGCCAATTTTTTTCAGGAGCAAGGCGAATACGAGCGCCATTGGCACCACCACGTAAATCTGTGCCGCGAAAAGAAGCCGCTGAGGCCCAAGCCGTTCTAACGAGTTCGGATATGGTTAAACCCGATTGAAGAATTTTAATCTTAAGACCTTCAGTGTCGCTTGCGTCAATTAGTTTATGATTCACAATGGGGATAGGATCTTGCCAAATAAAATCTTCTTTAGGAGCTTGCGCTCCAAGATACAATATTCTAGGTCCCAAATCCCGATGAGTCAGCTTAAACCATGCCTTAGCGAAAGCGAACTCAAACTCACTTGGATTCTCCAGAAAACGTTTAGCAATTTTTTGATAGCTTGGATCCACTTTCAGTGCGAGATCTGTGGTCAGCATGATTGGTGCATGTTGCTTATCTTTATCATGAGCATCAGGTACCGAAGTTGCGGCAGCGTTATCCTTAGGAATCCACTGTGTGGCTCCTGCTGGACTTTTTGTCTTAACCCAGTCATAAGCAAACAGATTAGTTAGGTATTGATTAGTCCATTGAGTTGGATTCATAGTCCAAGCCCCTTCCAGTCCACTTGTCATAGTATCAGCGGCATTACCTCTACCACACTTGTTTTTCCAGCCAAAACCTTGCTCTTCTATACCTGCAGCTGCAGGTTCGGCACCGATACATTTGGACGAGTTAACATTTCCATGGGATTTACCAAAAGTGTGGCCACCGGCGATCAATGCAAGCGTCTCTTCATCGTTCATCGCCATACGACCAAACGTTTCTCTGATATCTTTGGCTGCCGCTAATGGATCATGATTACCATTTGGTCCCTCTGGATTTACATAAATTAGCCCCATCTGAACTGCGGCAAGTGGATTGTCTAATTTTTTATCACCCTTATGGCGCTCACTGGCAAGCCATTTTTTTTCAGGTCCCCAATAAACCAAGTCCGCTTCCCAATCATCTTTACGTCCACCCGCAAACCCTATTGTTTTAAAGCCCATCGACTCTAAAGCTACATTACCGGTAAGCACCATCAAATCAGCCCATGATATTTTACTTCCATACTTGCTCTTTATTGGCCAAAGTAAGCGTCTAGCTTTATCCAAATTTGCGTTATCAGGCCAACTGTTTAAAGGTTCGAATCGTTGCTGCCCACCACCGGCGCCGCCACGCCCATCGGTTACTCGGTAAGTGCCTGCACTGTGCCAAGCCATCCGGATAAAAAATGGCCCATAGTTCCCATAATCTGCAGGCCACCAATCTTGAGAGGTTTTTATTAATTTCTCTATATCTACTTTTATACTCCTGAGATCAAGCTTCTTAAACTCCTGCGCATAATCAAAGCTCTTCTCCATCGGACTAGACTCAGCAGAGTGTTGCCTGAGAGGCGCTAAATCAAGCCTCTCTGGCCACCAAAATTGGTTCGACATAGTTTGGAGATCCGCAGAATCATGTAAATGCTTAAGATTCTCTGAAGAAAATCCAACTTTTGAAAAAGTTAGTGCTAACAGCACGATAAATGATAATTTTATATTCAAAATATAATCTCCTGATGTATATGTCGACACAACCTATGCTTTATGCTAGGCTTTACCAGTAAGCAATAATCTCTAACGAGCGAAACACCATAACAAATTCCATAAGTGGCAATACCATTATTTTGCCTTGCCGAGCAAGTGGTTCTATCAAAACTTATAACTGATTGCTGCTCGCAATGTATTATTCGACAAGTTAAGCTGACGATTCTGCCATCTGTCACCAGGCGATAACTGAACACTACCATAGTCATCATAAATGTATTCAGCTCTTAATAGAAGATTGTTTTTAAGAGCGTACTCTGCTCCTCCACCAATGCTACCTCCAACTAGAGTTTGAGATACTTGTCGATTCTACGTTTCAACTCATAACGACGATAAGGATTACGTTTTATTTCATAGTACATAGTATCTGGCGCTAGATCCAATCCATTTGGCCAAACCAATACACCATTATCAACTTCAGCGCAACTTACCAAATCATCGTTTTGCAAGGGTTCAAAAACACCTGTACAAAAAGAACGATCAATATGCAAGATACCAGAAAGACCATCGGCAAAGCGAATAGCCAGTTCACGCCCAGCAATATATTTCACCTCTAATACATCCCAATACATTACAGATTACCTATTATTTTAATGGATCAATGGGATTTGGATCTTGATTAGCTTGGCACAAATCCCAATCAGCCAACAATTCTGCTTGATGCAGTTCCGCCCAATCAAGAACCAACTGGGTTGCTCGACGAGGCAAGCTACCTTCACTTATACATAACTCGCGAATATTAACAGTTGCCTTATATTCAGCATAACTGGTGTGAAAGTGAGGTGGTGCATGCTCATCCCAGAACATTTGAATGACAATTCCGTAAAACATGCTAATGGTTGGCATAGATGAA
>CAJAHC010000358.1 GCA_903939355.1 uncultured Methylococcaceae bacterium
GGATAGGGTTTAATTTTGTTAGTATCAGATAAGGCCGCCGTAGTGAATAATAAAGAACCGCTGATTAGAAACCACCTGGCATAGCTGTACATTTTACATTCCCTTTTCAGTGTATGGGTTTTGTTTTAATAACATTAAAGTATTCAGATTGCTAACACAATAACAATTACTCGCATTTTGTTTTTCCTGCAGTTCATTATGAAAAATAAAGTAAAATAGTCGATATTACAAAGTTTAAGTTCATTAGTCTCAAATAGACCTCAATAAGGTAAATATGAAAAATTATAAAATCGCCATACTGGCCGGTGACGGTATCGGACCTGAAATCACCAAAGAAGCCATCAAAGTACTTAAAGTTATAGAAGAACGAAATGATGTGACATTTGAATTGATGCCTGCTGCATTTGGTGCCTGCGCTTATTTTGAATTTGGCGATGCATTTCCGCAAGCGACAATCGATATTTGTGATCAGGCAGATGCCATTTTAAAAGGCACAATAGGTTTAAGTCATGAAGAATCTAAAAAGATTCCCATTGATAAACAACCTGAACGTGGTGCTTTACTTCCGCTTCGTCGCCGTTACAATACTTATGCAAACTTCCGTCCGGTTTTTTTACCTAAAGCTTTAGGTCATTTTTCACCCTTAAAACCAGAAATCATCGGTGAAGGGATTGATATTATTATGGTGCGTGAACTGGTAGGTGGTCTTTATTTTGGTCATAAAGAAGCGGGTATTAACGAACAGGGCTTACGTTATGTTAAAGAAACTCTGGAATATGATGAGTTGCAAATCAGTCGTATTTTGCACCAAGCATTCAAACTGGCCAGCAAGCGTAAAAAGATACTGCATAACATTCACAAAAGTAATGTTTTAAAATCCAGCGTACTCTGGAATGAAATATTGGATGAAGTTGCTGTCGATTATCCGGACGTTGAAGTTATCCATCAACTGGTCGATTCAGCCGCGACAAATCTTTGCCTCAGGCCAACTCAATTTGATGTCATGGTTATGGAAAATATGTTTGGCGACATTCTCAGTGACCAGGGCGGCGGTATTTTAGGTTCTCTGGGACTTATGCCCTCAGCTTGTCTGGGCGATGACAAAGCGTACTATGAACCATCACATGGATCAGCACCGGATATTGCCGGAAAAAATATTGCCAACCCTTACTCCATGATAGGCTCGGTTGCCATGATGCTGGAAAACAGTTTTGGTATGGCTGAAGAGGCAAAAAATGTGTGGGCGGCGATGCAAGGTGTTTTTGCCGATGGTTTTTCAACAGCCGATCTTTCTAAGCCAGGTACGGGTGTTGTGATGATCAGTACGGTTGAGTTTGGGGATAAGGTTGTAGAAAAACTAAGGAACATGCCTAAAGTGTAATGGGTTATTTATTTAAATGGATTTGAAATAATTAAGGGCGAAGAGATCGCTTTGCCCTTTTGGGATTTCTGAGTTGATCATTAATTAAGCGCACTATAAACGGTACTGTTAGTACCTAACAAGTTTTACGAAGCACTCTTGTATTAAACATTTTTAAACTTATATTGTCTGTTATTCATGTTTAACAATCCATGAGAAATTCTGATGAGTAAATCTTTAGTAAGATATTTGTTATTGATAGGCATTTTTACTGCTTGCTTATCTGTACCCATTTTATTGTCAGCAGCCGGCTTGCCACCTTACGTTGATGGACAACCTTTACCATCTCTGGCTCCTATGTTGGAACATAGTATGCCAGCAGTGGTTAATATTTCAACTTCAACCAATATTCAAGTAAACGAAAATCCATTAATGCAGGATCCGTATTTTCGTCAATTTTTTAATTTACCTAATCAATCGCGTCAGCAACAAAAAAACAGCCTGGGTTCAGGTGTAATAATTGATAGTATAGAAGGTTTGGTGCTTACTAATAATCACGTTATTGATAAAGCAGATAAAATTATGGTTACCCTAAATGATGGGCGCCAGCTTAATGCAGAATTAATAGGTACGGATCCAGAAGCTGATATTGCCATTATTAAGGTGCCAGCCAAAAATTTAATCCAGCTTCCCATAGCGGACTCCAGTCAACTAAAAGTCGGCGATTTTGTAGTTGCTATTGGTAATCCATTTGGCTTAGGTCAAACGGTAACTTCCGGTATTGTTAGTGCTTTGGGTCGATCTGGTCTCGGTATTGAAGGTTATGAAGATTTTATACAAACTGATGCCTCTATTAATCCGGGTAATTCAGGCGGGGCTTTGGTTAATCTTCGTGGCGAATTAGTGGGTATGAACACCGCAATTTTGGCACCAACTGGTGGTAATGTAGGGATAGGTTTTGCGATTCCTAGTAATATGATTATCCCTATTAAAGACTTATTGGTTAAACATGGTGAAGTAAAACGAGGCTTGCTGGGCGTAACCACGCAAGATTTAACACCGGAACTGGTTAATGCCTTTAATCTTGAAAATAAACATGGCGCAGCAATCAGTCGAATAGAAAGTGATTCACCTGCTGAAGAAGCAGGATTGGAGCCTGGTGATGTTATTGTCTTCGCCAATGGACGAGTCGTTAAAAGTAGTCAGGATATACGCAATATCGTCGGTTTATTGCAAATTGGTGATAAAGTAAATTTGGAATATTTCCGAGGTAATGAAAAAAAAGAAGCAGTTGCTATCATTGGCAAGCAAGAACAGCCCCAATTAGCAGGCGAAAAGTTACACCGTTTATTGAAAGGAACCGTGTTAAGTGTAATGGAAAAAAATAAGGGCGAAGGTGTTTTATTTGAGAAAATTCATAGCACTTCATATGCCTGGCGGGTAGGTTTGCGACCGGGCGATATTATTTTATCGGCAAATCAATATCGCGTACATAATCTTGAGGAACTAAAAAAGGTTGTGAATCCAAATGATGCTTTATTAATTAATATTCAGCGCGGGCAGGAAGCTTTCTTTGTTGTATTAAGATGAAATCGCAAAATTTTCAAGGTATTGAGTATTAAATAATGGGCACCGAAAAACAATTTATCCCTTTAAATATAGCTATATTAGTTGTTTCTGATACGCGCACCGATGCTGATGACACATCAGGAAAAACATTGGTAGACCGAGCAATAGTATCCGGACATTATGTTCTGGAAAAGAGAATAGTGCCTGATAATATCTATCAAATCAGGTCTGTAGTTTCGAACTGGATTGCCGCAGATAATATAAATGTGGTGATAAGCACGGGTGGTACTGGAGTCACTGGCCGAGATGGAACGCCTGAGGCGGTGTTACCTTTATTGGATAAGGTACTGGATGGTTTTGGCGAGACGTTCAGAATGTTGTCTTATCAAGATATTAAAACTTCAACCATACAATCAAGAGCCATTGCTGGAGTAGCCAATGCAACATATTTGTTTTGTTTGCCCGGCTCATCTGGAGCTTGTCGAACTGCTTGGGATGCCATCATTAAGGAGCAATTGGACTGCCGAACAAGGCCCTGTAATCTGGTTCAGTTAATGCCTCGATTAATGGAGAAATAATATGAGGTCGTGTTTTTTATTTCTGGGTGCTATAAGCGCGTTGGTCGGTGTTGGTATGGGTGCATTTGGTGCGCATGGTTTAAAGGCTATTTTAAGTGTTGAACAGTTGACAATCTTCCAAACCGCGGTAACTTATCAAATGTGGCATGCCCTTGGATTACTAGGAATTGGTATTATTTACCAACAAGTTGCAAAGTCTAACTTATTGATTTGGGCTGGTTGGTTGATGTTTATTGGCATAATCATATTTTCTGGTAGCTTATATCTGCTGGTATTGTTGGATTTAAAATGGTTAGGCATGATTACACCAATAGGTGGAGTAAATTTTATAGTAGCTTGGATTTTAATCGCTATTTTTTCAGGACAGAAGCAACATCACAGTAGGTATAATCATGAGCGACGTTAATCC
>CAJAHC010000359.1 GCA_903939355.1 uncultured Methylococcaceae bacterium
GAGAAAGTTTGTTTGTAAAATTTTAATTGTTTGACATTGCGATCAAGAGAATTAATTTGTCAGTCTTGTAATTCATTGGGTTGAAGTATTTCTTGGTCAATTATGTAACGCTCGTGAATGTAAGCAGTGTTTTTTGTTTAAGAAAATCAACTTACGATAAAAATATAACTATACTTAAACAAAGCTGTGATAGTAGCAGTTAAGTCCATTTAGCATTTAGCTAAAGTCTCTTGCCGCAAGTGATTGTGAAATCCTGAGTTTGCTAGGATTCAGTAAGCATATGAATATACGTATAGTTTTATTAACAATTTTGATGATCAGCCTTGGGGTGGTTGGGACAGTCTCAGCTCATAGAAAAACACTAGGTTTTCATCAGCCTCTAACTAATCATCATGCAACTCATCCTTTTGTGTTGTATAGGCAAGAAGTTCCATCTTTAGTTCGACCAGAATCGCCATCTGTACCTACTATTGTAACTGCTGGAGTAGCACCGAGATTGTACCCTTCTGAACAGGGCGCTTTCAAATTGATGCAGGCTGCTACGCAGATAATTCAATCCAACATTATACAAAATGGCTGTATAAATAAAGACTATCCCATTGTAGTTAATACTGAATATGATGGTAGTGGTTCTGCCGTTTTGGGTAATGGTGATCCAGCAAACAATATAGTATTTAATGTGTTTTTAAAACAGGTTAATGTTAACGATGGACGTGCCTACACAGTAGATGCCATTGGTAAATTAAGTGGTCTAAGCATTGCCTTGAATCGCAGTAGCAGAGGGAGTTTCAATATTGGCTCTTCTATGCAAGAAATGAGTAGTAATTGGAATTTAGTCAATCCACAAACGGGCCTGAAGAATAATTATACGGGGACTGTTATAAAAGATTACAAGCGTCTAACAGGATTTGATGCAATTCCGGTTGGTTTTTCTGATAGACCATTACTAAACGATCCTGCTATTTTGGTTAATACAGTACTTGCTTATGGTAGTGATCAGATATCAAAAAATGGCTATGTTAGTGCGAAATATTGGCAACAGAGTCGTAGCTGGCGTGATGATGCTTCAAACAGTGGCACTTATTGGGTTATGACACGAATAACTCCATCTAATGTTTGTTCAATTGAATTTAAACTCGAAGGATATGGCCAGAATCCGGGTGACAATCTTGAAGGGTTCAATGAAAGGGGGACTGTACATGTAGGTGCAAAGGCGATAGGTCCTTTAAAAATACGTTAGTTATTTCTTTTCGGTAAGGTGATGACTTTATGTTCGTTGAGGAGCGATATTGTCGAGTCCATAATAAAAAGTATGGGCAGTGAGGTGTTGTTCTGCATTTGGAAATTCAGCTTATGATAAAGAACTAAACTAGAGAGGACTGCACTAACAATAGTTAATTACAAAGAGTTTGAATATCGTTTTAACAACATCTCCTAATCATAAATGTTAGGGAGATAAAGCATCTACCTTGGAGCATGTAACTACATGAATAAAATAAAGATACTATCTGTATTATTGGTTCTTGGGCTGGAGTTTTTTTGGAGTGTATCCGCTTATGGTGCTAAACCAGTTAATCTCAATCCGCCTTTAAGTTGGAATAAGGTTTTTTCGCAGGCAGTCGAGATACCTCGAGCTGATCCGGTGATATCGGGGCTGCCCTGCCAGTATGCGAGACGATGGCCTAAGATGACGACCTATACTGATTGCGAAACACCCGCCAATAAAACTAGAAAGCCATCTGAAACTGCCAAAACATTTTTAAAAGATCATTCGCAGTCTTTGTTATTGCGTCAGGATTTGTCTGATTTAAAGTTATTGGAAGGTAAGGAAGGTTTAAATAAGACAGTAACTCGCTTCCAGCAAACTTTCAAAAATCTGCCAGTGTTGAATGCTTTTGTGTCGATTCAACAAAGTGTTAACGGGCGAGTGTCAAAAATTAACTCAAGTTATATTAATAATGCTGTTGTGTCAGGTAGTACTATTTCTGGTATATCCAAAGTATCCGCTGAAAAAATTGCCATAGACGGCATACGTCAACTTTCAGGTAATTCCTTGCCAGCAATGATAGGTACTACTCGATCTGAACTAAGTTGGTCACCTGATACTAACAGAAAATTGACTTTGGTTTGGATTGTAAAGACACGAACTCTCAAGCCCCGAGGATATTTTTATACCCTCATCGATGCCAATACAGGTAAACGTATACTGCAAGAAAACCGTATTGTATTTGTGTCAGGAACCGGAAAGGTTCATCAGCCTAACCCTATTCAGACATCGGACCTTCTCAATTTGCTAGATAATAATGATCAAACTAATCTTGTTCTTGAACAGCAGAGGGTTGATGTGCTTTTGCAGGGTCTGGACATCGGTACCCATTTACTCCAGGGGGAGTTTGTTGATGTAACTACTTTTAAAGCGCCGACCTGTCCCAGATTGGATGGATTATGTGTTGATGCTGATGATGTAAGTCGAATTTATCAATATACTAGAGATCAAGCTCAGTTTGAGCAAGTGGAGATATATAGTGCAGTTGATTCTGTACAGCGTTATCTCCGCGATAGCTTGGGTTTTCAAGATACTTTGGGTAATGCAACCATCCGAAATTTTCCGACCATGGCGATTGCTCATGCGACTGATTTGGATCAATCGTTTTATGAACCTGATGTTTATGAAGACCCTTTAACCTTTGAA
>CAJAHC010000360.1 GCA_903939355.1 uncultured Methylococcaceae bacterium
TATTATTATTGGTTTGATTTTATTTTTTATAGGTAGCATTGTTGCTGCAGTTTCAACTAGTATTTATGGTGTTTTATTAGGACGAGCTATTCAAGGTTCTGGTGCGATAGCGGCGCCTATTATGGCCTTGGTCGCAGATTTGACACAGGAGGTTCATCGAACTAAAGCGATGGCATTAATTGGTCTTAGCATTGGTGTATCTTTTGGTATTGCTATAGTTGCCGGGCCTATAGTTGCCGGGATTATTGGTGTTCACGGAATATTCTGGCTCATTGCGGCATTATCATTGATAGCTATTTGGATGGTTCTTTATCAGGTGCCAGACCCTCAGCAGTCAAAAAAACATCGTGATGCAGAGCTTGTTCCGAGTGAGTTTTTTCATATATTAAAAAACAAAGAATTATTCCGGCTTAATTATGGAATTTTTATTTTACATGCCATTTTAACGGCAAGTTTTGTTGTAGTTCCTCTAGTAATGCGTGATGCTGGGTTATTGCCTGCAGAGCACTGGAAGGTTTATTTGCCGGTTTTTGTTATCTCTATGGCTGCCATCATTCCATTTGTTATTTTGGCAGAAAAAAAACGCAAGATGAAGTCGGTTTTTATTGGCGCAATTGCAGCGCTAGTTCTAGCTGATCTTGGCCTCATGCAGTTTAATGCTACCCTAGTTGGAATAATTGGCTTTCTCTGGTTGTTTTTTACCGGGTTTAATTTACTGGAGGCGACCTTGCCGTCATTAATATCCAAAACAGCTCCTGGAGATTTGAGAGGTACGGCAATGGGAGTTTATTCAACTAGCCAGTTTTTGGGAGCGGGAATTGGCGGTGGTATTGGTGGTTGGTGTTATGGCGAATTTGGTGCATCAGGAGTATTTTTATTTTGTGCAGTTGCGGCATCAACTTGGTTAGTACTTTCGCTTAGCATGAAGCCCCCGAGATATTGGGCGAACTTACTTATTTCATTAGAAAAAATTAATGAGCAAGAAGCAAATCAATTTGTTGTTGAGATGTTAAAAATAAAAGGTGTTGAGGATATTACTTTGCATTATGACGAGGGCGTTGTTTATCTTAAAGTAGATAATCAGCAATTGGATAGGGATCAATTACAAAGCCTTATTACTCAATATGTGAATGATTAAAATTAGCAGGGTGTGTTTTTAGAATAGAAGACAGCGTTGTTATCTCAATTACATTAATATTTGTCCAAGTGAGAAGGCACCTAAATACGTGATTATATAATATAGTGCTGATAAGGCTAGACTGGCAGAGGAGTTGATAGCAAGAGTTTTTTTCAAAATGTAGGCCATCACTATAAACTCCCAAATCAAAAGTAGGGCCAAGCAATAGTAGCTTAAGATGTCTTCATTGACCGTTAGCCATATTAAAACAGGGATAATGAAAAAAGACACGGCATTAGCGCACACTAAAATCGATGATGTTACTTCTATAAAAGCGTATAACATGTTGTTTATTCGCAGTATAAAGCTAATAAACATAAGTGTTAAGAAGATTTGTAATGTTACTTCAGTAAATGACTCGAAAGGGTCATCAGTCATGTTGGTTTGCATAAAATACTCAACAATAAAATAGATCAATAGGTTTTGTTTAAAAAAACTCATTGACCTCGTTAGCTTAAGTGGGTTTTGTTTAAGCCAGCACAAAGGCAAATATTGTTTTAATATTTCAATGGGTGACATATTGAGTTCGTAACAATTAGGCTCTTTTATTTATATAACGAGATCATTATCTAAGTTTTGATAAATCAAAATAATTTTCCTGAGTGTCGGCCTTATGAGGGGTATTAGGTTGTTCATTGTAAGTACTAAAACTGTCATTTAATAATAGCACCAAGTCTTTTGCTTTTTCTGTCAACTGAAGTAGTCGAGCTTTAATCTTCTTATTCCATCCAAATGGTTCGTTAATGGGTAATAGCATGCGAGCGTAGGTGAGATTTTTTTCGAATA
>CAJAHC010000361.1 GCA_903939355.1 uncultured Methylococcaceae bacterium
AGAGATTGCACGTGATTTTATACTCGGTTATGCGCCTGGTAAGTGGAACGCGTTAACTGAAAAATTTGATCAGCAATTATTGATAGATGCTGGATTGCTTGTCATTAAGGATGATGGGCGGGCTTACGATCGTTTTCGTGACAGAATTATGTTTCCCATCCGTGATAAGCGAGCTCGTATTATAGGATTTGGGGGTAGGGTTATTGATGATTCTTTACCGAAATATTTGAATTCACCAGAGACATCCTTATTTCATAAAGGTAAAGAAGTTTATGGTTTATATGAGTTACTGGAAAAGAACTCCAAACCCCAGAGAATTCTAATTGTTGAAGGTTATTTAGATGTTATTGCTTTAGCGCAATATGGTATTAATTACGCTGTTGCTGCTCTCGGTACGGCGACATCCCAAGCACATTTGGATTTATTATTTAGATTCTCATCGGAACTAGTATTTTGTTTTGATGGAGATAGAGCAGGGCGTGAGGCGGCATGGAGAGCGATGGAATCAACTTTTTCTTGTCTCAAGCATGGCAGGCAGATGAGAATAATGATTTTGCCAAAAAACCATGATCCAGATTCATTGGTCAGAGAAGAGGGCTTGTCTGGCTTTACAGCTCGCGTGCAGAGCGCGCAACCTTTATCGGATTATTTTTTTGAGCATTTTACAGAAGAACTGAATCTCTCTGAAATGGAAGGACGAGCGCAGCTAATTGGCAAAGCAAAGCCTTATTTGGAGAAGTTGCCGGAAGGTGTATTTAAGGAAATGATGTTTGATCGCTTAAAAGAATTATCGGGCCAGAGTTCACTTGAATCATTGGAGAATTTAGTTATAGGCGATTTTGCAAAGCAAAAGCCACTTCAGTTTGAGCCTAGCAGGCTGTCTTCAGCTCGGGTTGCAATCGCTTTGTTATTGCAAAGACCCAGTTTGGCAGAAATAGTCATTCAAAAAGATATAGATTGGAATGGTTTAGAGTTTCGAGGTATGCAGTTATTTAAAAATATACTAGAAGTTATTGGGGATAAAAAATCTATCAATACTGCAGTGTTAATTGAACATTATCGAGACACTAATGAAGAGAAATCAGTTAAGGCATTGGCATTATTGGACGTATATGTTTCTGATGACAAAATCGAAGATGTTTTTTGTGACGCCTTAAATGTTTTGCTTAAGCAGGCTCGTGATGTAGGGATTTCAAAGTTACTGGCAAAAGCTCAAGCTAAAAGTTTGGATATGGAAGAGCAAGAGTTATTAATTAAAATGCTGACAAACAAATAATTTTATCCTACTATTTAGGTTTTATAGTACAATTGTCAGTTAGGCGCGACCGCACTAATATAAAGTATTCAGTGAGTAAATAATGAGTCAAGAACAACAATCACAGCTCAAACAATTGATAGCTAAAGGCAAAATGCAGGGTTACCTGACTTTTGCTGAGGTTAACGATCACTTGCCTAGTGATATTGTTGATCCGGAGCAAATTGAAGATATCATTGGCATGATTAATGAGATGGGCATTCAGGTCTATGAGAATGCTCCTGATGAAGACTCGCTTATTACGGACTCTGCTGCTGTTACTACAGATGACGAAGATGCTGAAGAGGTTGCAGCTCTGGCATCGGTTGATAGTGAGTTTGGTAGGACTACAGATCCGGTGCGTATGTACATGCGCGAAATGGGATCTGTGGAGTTATTGACACGTGCTGATGAATTAAAAATTGCTAAACGTATTGAAGAAGGACAGCATCAGCTGGTTAAAGGAATTGCTCGTTCATGTTATGTAGTTACAGAGTTTTTACAGTCTTTTGATGCCATTTTAGTTGAAGATAGTACGGTTCGATTGACCGATTTGGTTTCTGGTTTTGTAGATCTAAGTGAAGCTGAAGAGATTGTAGCTGCAGTCAATGTGTTACCTGTAGATGACTTGATTGAAGATGAAGCAGTTGTAGAAGAAGAATTAAAAGGGCTTACATACGAAGAAGTTCAAGAAAAGGTTGAAGTACTTAGGCAGCAATTAAAAGTAGTTTTAAGCTCGATCAAGAAGCATGGGTCTTCCAGTGAAAAAACGGAAAAAGCATTTGAAGTTCTGGCTGATTTGTTCATGGAATTCAAATGGACACCGCAATATTTAAAAAAATTAATCGCTATTATACCCCATGCGGTAAGTATTGTTAGGGATCAGGAAAAGCTGATTCTGGATATTTTTATTAAAGAAGATGTAATGTCGCGTAAAGACTTTATTGCTTCATTTACTGAAAATGAATCTAGTTCAGAGTGGTTAGAAAGTCATATAAATGGTCGACACTCTTATTCTGATGCACTGAAAAGTCGTGAAAAGGAATTAAGAAAAGCACAAAAGATACTAGCTGATGTTGAGGCTGAGTACGGGCTGAAGATTACAGAGTTAAAGGATATTAACCGACGTATGACAATCAGTGAAGCCAAAGCAAGACGCGCGAAAAAAGAAATGATTGAGGCTAATTTAAGGCTGGTTATTTCAATTGCTAAAAAATATACTAATCGTGGGTTGCAGTTTCTTGATTTGATTCAGGAAGGTAATATCGGATTAATGAAAGCGGTCGATAAGTTTGAATATCGTCGTGGATATAAGTTTTCTACTTATGCTACTTGGTGGATTAGACAGGCTATTACCAGATCCATTGCAGATCAGGCTAGAACTATTCGAATTCCTGTGCACATGATTGAAACGATCAATAAATTAAATAGGATTTCCAGACAGATTTTGCAAGAAATGGGGCGGGAAGCTACCCCTGAAGAACTGGCTGAGCGCATGGAAATGCCTGAAGACAAAGTTCGTAAGGTTTTAAAAATAGCTAAAGAACCAATTTCTATGGAAACGCCTATTGGTGATGATGAAGATTCACATCTGGGTGATTTTATAGAAGATGCTAAAGTATTATCACCTGTAGAAGCAGCTACTATAGCTGGATTGCGTGAATCAACTCAAAACGTATTGGCCGGATTAACAGCAAGAGAAGCCAAAGTGTTGCGTATGCGTTTTGGTATCAATATGAATACTGATCATACTTTGGAAGAAGTTGGTAAGCAATTTGATGTGACGCGTGAGCGGATTCGTCAAATTGAAGCAAAAGCGCTTAGAAAACTAAGGCATCCCTCTAGATCAGAGCAATTGAGATGTTTTCTGGATGGCGAATAAAAAAGTAATTAGGGCCCTTAGCTCAGCTGGTTAGAGCGTCCGACTCATAATCGGCAGGTCGTAGGTTCAAGTCCTACAGGGCCCACCATTTTTTAAAAAAAGCTGCTGTTGCAGCTTTTTCTATATTTGAGAAGTTGTTTTTTTTATTAATTGAAGGTGGTGACGTGAGCAATAACTTTAGCTTTACATCAGAGTCGGTGTCAGAAGGACATCCGGACAAGGTAGCAGATCAAATTTCCGATGCAGTACTTGATGCTTTATTAGCACAAGATCCCAAGTCACGTGTTGCTTGTGAAACATTAGTGAAAACTGGGATGGTTATTCTCGCCGGAGAAGTGACGACAGAGGCCTGGGTTGATCTGGAAGCTGTAGTTAGAAAAGTTGTTTGCGAAATTGGCTATGATCATGGTGATATTGGTTTTGACGGCCAGAGTTGTGCAGTTTTAAATGCAATTGGGAAACAATCTGCCGACATTGCGATGGGAGTTGATGAAGATGAAAATCATGAGCAGGGCGCCGGTGATCAAGGCTTAATGTTTGGTTATGCAAGTAATGAAACAGATGTATTAATGCCAGCACCAATTACTTATTCACACTTGTTAGTTAAACGTCAGGCTGAAGTACGTAAAGGTAAGGTATTACCATGGTTACGACCAGATGCTAAAAGTCAGATTACTTTTAGGTATGAAAATAACAAGCCAGTTGCAATTGATGCCGTAGTTTTATCTACACAGCATTCGCCTGAAATAAGTAATAAAGCTTTGCATGAAGCAGTAATGGATGAAATTATTCTGCCGGTTTTGCCTAAAGAATGGTTGCATAAAGATACCAAGTATTTTATCAATCCGACAGGACAATTTATTATTGGTGGACCTGTAGGTGATTGTGGTCTAACAGGTCGTAAAATTATTGTTGATACCTACGGCGGTATGGCTAGGCATGGTGGAGGGGCTTTTTCAGGCAAAGATCCTTCAAAAGTCGATCGTTCAGCAGCGTATATGGCCCGGTATGTGGCAAAAAATATTGTTGCAGCAGGTTTGGCAGAGCGCTGTGAAATTCAGGTTTCATACGCGATTGGTGTTGCCGAACCGACGTCTATTACGGTTGAAACTTTTGGCACCAGTAAACTGAGTGAAGATAGACTGGTGCAGATAATTAGAGTTAATTTTGATTTGAGACCCAAAGGTTTGATTAAAATGTTGGATCTATTAAAACCAATTTATCAGACTACAGCAGCCTATGGACATTTTGGGCGGACTGAAGAGTCGTTTAGTTGGGAACGAACTGATAAAGTTGATGCATTAAAAGATGCGGCTGGTATATAAAAAAACAACCTAAATAGGATAGATGATGAGTCAACACGATTATAAAGTATCGGATATTTCTTTAGCAGCATGGGGCCGTAAAGAAATTAATATTGCTGAAACGGAAATGCCGGGGTTAATGGCATTGCGAAAAGAATATGGTCAGAAACAACCTTTGAAAGGTGCGCGAATCGCTGGTTGTTTGCACATGACTATACAAACAGCAGTGTTGATTGAAACATTAACAGCTTTAGGTGCTGAAGTACGTTGGTCATCATGTAATATTTTTTCTACTCAAGATCATGCGGCGTCAGCGATGGCAGCAGCGGGTATTCCCGTTTTTGCCTGGAAAGGTGAAACTGAAGAAGAAGCAGAATGGTGTATTGCACAGACTATTGATGGTCTTGATGGTTGGAGACCTAATATGATTCTTGATGATGGTGGTGATTTAACTACCATGATGCATAATCAATACCCTGAATTAATGAATAATGTTAAAGGGTTGTCTGAAGAAACAACTACAGGTGTTCTAAGACTTTATGAAATGGTTGCAAAAGGTACATTAAAAGTTCCTGCTTTTAATGTTAACGATTCAGTTACTAAATCTAAATTTGATAATTTATACGGTTGCCGTGAGTCTTTAGTTGATGGCATAAAGCGTGCAACTGATGTCATGATTGCCGGTAAAATTGCGGTAGTTTGTGGTTATGGTGATGTAGGAAAGGGCTGCGCTCAATCTTTACGTGGTTTGGGTGCAACAGTTTTAATTACAGAAATTGATCCAATATGCGCTTTGCAAGCTGCTATGGAAGGTTTCCGTGTGGTAACTATGGAAGAAGCCGCTCCTATCGCAAATATTTTCGTAACAGCTACCGGTAACTTTAGTATTATTACCCATGCGCATATGTTAGCGATGAGAGATCAAGCTATAGTATGTAATATTGGCCATTTTGATGCGGAAATTGAGATTGCTTCATTACGCCAATATGAATGGGAAAATATTAAGCCACAAGTTGACCACGTTATTTTTCCAGATGGAAAGCGCTTGATTATTTTGGCTGAGGGTCGATTGGTTAATCTGGGTTGTGGCACAGGTCATCCTAGTTTTGTCATGTCTAATTCGTTCTGTAATCAAGTTCTAGCGCAAATGGAATTGTGGGAACATGCTGAAAAATATAAAAATGAAGTTTATATTTTGCCAAAAATACTGGATGAAAAAGTCGCGAGATCGCATCTTCAACAATTGGGCGTCAACTTAACTACTCTAACTGACGAACAAGCTAAATATATAAATGTTCCTGTTGAAGGCCCTTATAAAGCCGATCATTATCGTTATTAATAAATCTTTCCTAGAGTTACTGTTAATCATACAAATTAACCTTGTATCGTTGGCAGTAGCAAGTTATGGTTAGTGGCGTCCACAGCGTATTTTAATAGATATTCGTGGGAACGATTATTTTTATTCGCGTCAGTGAGACTGAAAATGCAATCACAAAAAACACATCCCCCACTTTTTAGTTTTGAATTTTATCCACCTAAAACAGAAGAAGGTGATGTTAATCTTGCGATTGTACATAGCAAACTGGCGAAGCTAAATCCTGATTTTTTCTCGGTTACTTTTGGAGCAGGGGGCTCCACCCGAGATAAAACATTTGATACGGTCATCGATATTCAAGCAAAAGGTATTGCTGCAGCGCCTCATTTATCTTGCGTAGCATCAACCAAAGATAATATTAGAGCAATTCTCAAAAGCTATCAAAATAATGGCATCGCCAAAATTGTTGCATTAAGAGGCGATATACCCTCCGGGATGATGTCAGCGGGGGAGTTCAGATATGCAAATGAACTTGTAGAGTTTATTCGTCAAGAAACGGATGATTATTTTCAAATTCATGTTGCCGCCTATCCAGAAGTTCATCCTCAATCAGTTAATGCTGAGGAGGATTTTAAAAACTTTAAGCGCAAAGTTGATGC
>CAJAHC010000362.1 GCA_903939355.1 uncultured Methylococcaceae bacterium
AGTTGCTTACCAATGCCTTCAATAAAAAGAACCTGTTTGACCGTCTTTAACTGATGCATTTTCAAATCATGCTCAACTTTGTGCATATAACTGCCTATTGCGCTTTCAGTTAATAATGAGGTAATAGTTAACATCGCAGGCGCAAAGATTAAATCATGCACGCCAATACCACCCATGTGAAGTGTTAAAGCAATTCCAGCCGCATCAGCAGTTACGCGTGTAGCACGCAAACTATTTAAAACCAATGGCTGTTCTTGTAACTTGTTATACAAATTCTGAGCTGTATTTTCAACATCTTGTTGGAAATCAATATGGTAGCTTTTAACTACAGAGCTATAATCCTGTAAAATATCTTGCTTTTGACGACGTAACAAACTGCTTAACTCTTTCCACCATATCCTTTGATGACCTTCTTCAGCATTATCCAGCAACCTCTCCGCAATTTGAATCATCAAATGTTCAGCTATTTGGTTCAATAATATTAATTCTTGACTGCTATCAGCGATATGCAGCCTTTTGCGCCCCAAGTTCATTATTTTTCGCATAGGCCATGTGATGACTTTACGAGCGGTGGTCAGAACACCTGCTAACCCCGGGATTTCCAACAACGTTAATAATTCTGCCAACGCTTGTTGAAAAGTCTCATAATGACGTGGGTGATTTAAATAATCACGCTGGTAATTCTCTACGGCTTGACTAACAGCTTCATCTATTAAATTATTCCAATCATGCAAAAGATTATGCTCGGCAATAACAGGTTCAACCCAATTTCGCCAATATTTATGTAGTAATTCTTGTTCAAATTGCCTCTGTTTCTTATGGTCCACTTGAGATGCCAAATTACTAAGGAGATCTGATTTATGTGGAGGCCAAACTGGCAAACCAGTCTGTTTCTGATAATACAAAGGGACTACTTCCGGGAAATTATCTTTTCTTGCAAGTCGCCACTTTTCTTTCAATGACTCAATTAATATTATTTCAGATCCTTCATTCAATTTATTCAAACAAATAATAGTTGGCTGATGAAGTGCTTCAAGCGCTGACATGATGTCCCAAACTGATTGATCGGCATATTTTTCTTTACTAACAACAAGAATTATTATGTCAGCCAGCGCTATTGATCTAATCACTCCTTCTCTATAAATTAACGAGTCTATCGAATCAAAATCAGGCGTATCCCATAATACACAATCAGGCACGCACAAAGTTTCAGAGCCTGTTTCAGTCAAAGAATAGCAATCGTATCTATTTCTAGGCATTAAAGACTGTTGCATTTGCTGAAAACGACCAAAATAGCGCTGCAATGCACTACAATCTGATTGAGTTACACCAACACAAAAACCCTGAGGATGAATGGTATAACCGGCCAAAGGACTTACCTCAGCAACATTAGTATTTAACAGCACATTTACCAATGAACTTTTACCCGCTTGTGTTGGGCCAATTATAGTAATCTGTAATGGTTTTTGAGAGGTGGTATTTATAAAACAACCCTTACGCATAAAGGCTTCGGTTAAAATCATCTCATCAATTCGTTGTTGATAGATAAATTTACTTGCCTCATTACAAGATTGACTTAAAATTGTCTGGTAACGCTGATTTAATAATTGTATAAATTCCAGCATATAAGCTTTTCTCAGG
>CAJAHC010000363.1 GCA_903939355.1 uncultured Methylococcaceae bacterium
AATAATAGCGCTTTAAACATCATTAAAGGTGGCCAGGCTTTTTCCCCGCGAGGACTGGAATGAAGCCCAGCAAGTAAACTTTCAATTCTTGACCAGTTGATAAGTTCATGAACATCGTCTAACTCTTTTAAAGCCTCATGTTCAATCAGCATCGCATCAACTAATGTCGTTTGTTGTAAGTTTTTCCACGCCATTTTAATTACCTAGTTCAGATGATTTTCTATGCTCCATTATCTCATTTTCATGATATTTTTACAGGGTTCGTGCAAAGATCTCAATACATATATACCTCATCTAAATACTGCAGCTTTAGAATTAATGAACTTGGTAGTTTGTTTTTTCAGGTCTGTATCATCAAATTTCTGATCAATTGTTATTGCGTTCTGGACAGTCATTATTCGTGGTACTGATCAAGATGAACAAGCTATTACATAGATAGTACCCTATTCTCAGGTTGCTACTGGTAAACGATTAGACCAATACTTAGTATCGGTTGATGATATAGAGAATGCTACGGGTTAGAAGATACCAGTTGCAGATTATGCCAAGCATGATAAGTTTAATTCTTCTTGGCAGCTTCCTATCGGTTGTGATGATGGCTGACCGTATAGACTAATTTAGGAATTATTATGAGTAATATAAATATTTGGATAGTAATAACAGTGTGGATTATTTCTACATTTCTTGCTTTTATAATTGGTAGAAGAAAAGGTAAGCCTGTTGCTGGTGCATTAGCAGGTGTTATGTTTGGTCCTATTGGTGTAATTGTATCGTTTCTATTAGGGTGATTCAGATGTACTAATACAGCTATGGACTGTATATTCTTTGTTTCAGCTAATGACAGTGAGTTTTTATAACAATTGGTTAGTAACTCTGATTCATTATGTTGCCCACACTTCCAGATGGGATCTGCGCTATAAATGGTATACCTATCCAGATAAATATTAACCACTGGTAAAGCATCAACCTGACCTTATTAGTATCGCTAACAGCACTGAAAAATTGAGCGTAGTCACGTAAACATTCTTGCCATTCTTGGCCGCCTGACTCGAGGGTTATGCCGTTATTTAGTTTAGCTAGAAGTCTTTTTAAGAATTAATACAAAAAAAGAATTCCTTGACGCAATGTGAGCGGTAGGAGTAAAAGTAATTTTACTAAAGTGTTAGATTTTAGATGTCCATATTCATACAGAACGAGTGTTTAAATTAATTAGAAAACGCATGAATCACATGTTGCCTATTTTTTTTATTAGACATAAAAATACTGCACTTCAACTTGTTTAACAGGAGATTTTTGTGCCAAATAATAATATTGAAGAAGAAAAGCCTGATAACTCAACTCAGGGCTATACTCGACGTGAAATGCTTGGTTTGGCCAGTAGTGCAAGTATAGCAATCTTTAGTGCTCCTCTTCTTACAGGTATGAGTCCAAGTGCTAATGCCGACTGGGCTCTTTCAAACACTCCTACGCTACAAGCAGACTATTCAGATAAAGATGATGTATCAATAGATGTCTCTAAATTCCGTAGATGTAATGAAGAATTCAGCGACTATATTTATTTAGCGCCTGAAAAGTTAGGCGGTGGAACGCATGCTATTGATCTTGGTGGCGGTAAAACCTTGGCTTGGATATCTTATTGGAATTATGGCGATACTTGTCCTATTTCTCATCATCTAGCAGCCTACCCATCAACAGATCCCTTCAAAAGCTTTGAGTTTGTTAATTCGACACAAGGTGGTGAAAACATAATGATCTATGGTTTGGATACAAAAATTAAGGAGCGAGGATTATTAGATAAATATGGTCAAGGTAATCATCTTTATAGAGTCCATTATGATGGCCAATCCATGAATTTAATTGAAGATATTGCTGAAACCACAGGAATTGGACTCGGTGTTCACGTTACAGTTTTTCCCGATGCTAAAGGTTTTGCCAGTGCTGATGGGCAAAAAGATATTTGTGCATTCTTTGATCGTCCAGCGTTAACTGAAAAGACTCAAGTCATACAAGCTTTTCGTGCTGATTGGCTGGGTAACGAGCAAAATGGTTCATTGGCTGATAATTGGTTAAAGGGTGGCACATTACGATTGACCCGACTAATTAAGCCTAAAGAAACCGGTAAATTTGAATTGCAAGGTACCAATGGCAATAAAATCGATTGGGAAATGGTTCCAATGGGGGAAGATCTTGTCGAAAAAGGTGAGTTACCAGGTGGTGACAATTTAAAAAAACTAACAGGGCTTGATGCAGTCGTTCATCATCCGAATAATCGTTATTCATCATTAATAATTAGAATGTTGTCATCATCAATTATTATTGATAAATCTACATGGGAGCCTGTCTGCGTCTTGCATAACCCTGAGGGTTCACCGGGTAATCTACCTATTAAAAAAATCTCATCTAGTCCTGATGTATGGGAATGTCATTTTGATGATATTAAATGTGTTGGGCATGAGGCAGGATTTTCACCCGATGGTAATCACTACACAATGATGAATAACATTCAGCAGAATAATATGGCTGTATTTGATACCTCTAGCGCTGATCCACGTAATTGGAATAAAATTACTTACGTTAAGGATCCTGCCTGGGTTGGTGAGTTTCCTAGCCCATTTCACCTTTGTTTTTCTATGGACGGGAGTAAAATGTTCGTATCAATTCTTTACCCTAAACCACAAAATAGCTCCTGTGCTGTTGTTGATACGAAGACTTGGAAAATTATTAAAAAATTTGTAAACATTGGCCCTGATTGCCAAACCATGTCTGTGAGTTATGATGGCAAGTATGTATTTCAAATTTTCAGTGGCTTCCAGCGTCTTTCAGCTGGTGTATTTGTTTTTCGCCAAGACACATTAGAACCCCTTGGTTATTTACCCAATTTTGGGGGGCATCATGATTGCGTGATTATTCCAACGAAAAATGAACATCTCAAAAATAGTCGTTGCACTACACTTTGACCTATTTTTTCTAACAGCGGTAAACTAACATCAACCTAAAAAGTTTAGAATTGCTGTTAGATTACTGTGATACAGAGTTTCCCGCAAGAAGAGTTCCAGAGGATGGATATCGGCTCAACAGAACAATGGATTGACGTATCAGGTCCAAAATTAAGTAAAAGTGATTAGGCTAAATTTAAAAGAGCTAGAAAACGAGTAACAGATAAGGCTATATTAGATCAATTAAACAATATCGATCATAAAAACCTAAACATCGGTGGGAAGATGCTTATATTGTTAAATAAGCATAGTTGTCTTAAGTGTCATAGCTTTTGATTTTAAATCGATTCAAAAAAGCTTTTCCTTATTTTCTTATTTATTCATTCTTGTTTTAGACGCTAACCAGCCCTTTAATATCAAGGCCTTTAGACCATTAGTGTTTATTGATTGGTAACCATAAACACTGTTTAAAAGTAACTCAGTTAAAATATAGAAATGATTTGTTAGTTTGTTGCGACAAAAAAAGCGGTTACTTCGTTAACGGGGGGGGGTTAGTAAAAGTAACCGCTTGCTGTAATAACTAATAATATTGTGTTTAAGGTCTCCACCTTAAGACGCATTACTGAGACTTAACCAAACTCTATTAGTTCCTTTACGTTAATTTTATATTTTTTAGGTCTTTGAGTTGTATATTTAAATGACTGTGTGCCTGTAAATGTTTATAAAAAGCTTTAAGTTGGTCAAGGTCATTATGTTGATCTTTAGATTGATTGTTTTGTACATCTTTTTCATCAACCACGTTTGGTTCTACGAATTGTCTTTCTAACGTAGAGGTATAAGGTGATTTTAACATTGTAATTCCCCTGAATAGGTTGCTACATATAATATAAAACAGTTTTAGCGCATTACTTTATTAACTAGCGCTTATTGCTCATTTATAGTCTTAATTAAAGAAAAAGCAAATATATTTAGTGTGTTGGGAGACACGCATGATAAGTAACTCCGATATAACAAATGCTGTTAATCAATGTAAGTTTCTGGTGAAGATGCGCCAATTCTCGCTGGAGATTTGTGTTCCATACTAATTATAAATCTCAATTCATTCGAAAAAAGTAGATGCCAATGCTTAGCCATGTCACAAAAAGTAACAGCCAGGGTAGCCAATGTTGTCGATAGATAATATATTCTTGTACTTCATTATTATCAGAGTTAATTGATAGCTCTTTTTGACGTGCCGTTTTCTTAAGCTTTTTGTTTAATTCTCTGGCTTTTTCATTTTGTTGCCTTTTGTATAAATCAATGCCTTTTTGAATGCCTTGAGCAATCAGTTTAGTTTGTTCTTTGGTTTGTGCAGGTCGTTGTGTTCCCTTACTTATTTTTAGAGCTTCATCTTGAGTTTGTAGCGAGGGCTTTTGGTATTTGTTATTGGTCATATAAATTGCTTAATTCGCTATAGAGTCTTTGTTAATTATACAGGTGCATATTTTGTAAATGTACTAAATGAGTGGTGTAATTGGAATCATTTATTAACTTATCTTCTTAAAATTATTCGATGACAAAATTGAAATAGGCGTCAGGGTAGGGCTCATCTTTCAAGGTGAAATGCCACCATTCCTTCGGATAAGGCTTAAAACCCTGTTTTACCATCACTGTTTTTAACAACAGCCGGTTGGCTCGTTGCGTGATGGACAAATCCGCATACTCAGACCCTGATTTCGGATCAAAGAAATCAAAGGGTGATCCCATGTCTAATTCTCGTGGTACGCCTTTATTGTCAATAGAAACTAAGGTTAGGTCGTACGTGCTACCTCGCGAATGCCCAGATTTTGAGGCGATATAGCCTTCCTGAAACAAAATCTGTTTAGCAACCTTTGGATAATACTCAGTTTGTTTGCGTACATCGGTTAAATCTTTAGCCCAGCGGACAAAATGATCGACAGCACGTTGGGGTCGGTAAGCATCGTATATTTTTAAACCGAGTCCAAAACGTTGCAAATAAGTTTGCACATTATTAAGAGCGACAGCTGCTTCCTTAGTGGTAATCGCTACAGGGTTAATATAGCCTTCAATGGGCGTGCCAATGAAATTGTCCGAGTTTGCGTAGCGCATATCAAGCACAATCGTTGGTGCTACATCGCTTAGATAAACAAAGCCAGAAGGCAGAGCAGA
>CAJAHC010000364.1 GCA_903939355.1 uncultured Methylococcaceae bacterium
ACGTTTACTGGCGATGTACAAATGTCCAGAGCCGATCAACAATCAACATCTAAATCTGCTAATTATGATAGTGTTTCTGACGTGCTGGATCTTAACGGCAATGTTTTTTACCATGATGAAGGCGTGGCAATGCACAGTGAATCAGCCATGCTTAACTTAGCATCCGACCAAGCCAAACTCAGGGATGTGCAATTTATTTCTCCAACAACCCCATTAAGAGGCAAAGCACAAGCGTATTATAGGGAGAGTAAAACCTTGTCCAATTACAAGGATGTTGCCTATACCAGTTGTCGCCCTGGAAATCAGGATTGGGTAATTCATGCCTCCGACTTGGAAATGGATAAAATAAGTGGCCAAGGAACAGCTAAGCATACTTGGCTGGAATTTAAAGGGCTACCGGTTTTCTATTCACCTGTGCTCTCCTTTCCAATTGATAACAGAAGACAGTCGGGGTTTTTAGCACCCTCATTTGGTAGCACAAAATACAGCGGCTTTCGAGTGGCGGCACCTTACTACTGGAATATTGCGCCTAATTATGATGCGACTTTTACGCCACGTGAGTTAAGCAAAAGAGGACCTTTATTTGCTACGGTATTTCGCCACATGAGCGAACAATCTGCGAGCAATGTAGGAATTGAACTCATGCCTTATGATACAGAACTTAAAACAACTCGATATTTGGGCTCCATTAAGAATAGCACCACCATTACACCCAACATACATTCAAATCTAGATTTAAATTATGTTTCTGATCAAACCTATTTCGCCGAATTAGGAAACGCCTTAAGTTTTGCTAATATAAATTATCTTAAGAGCTCTGCAGACATTTCTTATGTTAATAAAGATGTTAAGTTTATGACATCAATGGTGAATTATCAGTCAATTAATACAACAATATCTGACGCAGCTCTTCCATACAGAACACTACCACGTGTCAATCTTAATCTTAATCATGAATTTAAATCTGTAGTACCTCTCGTCACCAATATGGAAAATGAGTACGTCTACTTTCAACAAAGTAGCTTGGTAAATGGTCAACGTATGCATACTAGGCCGTCAATCAGCACGCCTCTGAACAATGCAAGCTCATTTTTTACCCCAAAGCTCTCTTTAGACTACACTCAGTATGCTTTAAGTAACATCACCTCGTCAAATGCCTCTAACTCAATCTCAAGAACCTTACCTGTTTTTTCAGCCGACAGCGGTTTGTTCTTCGAGCGAGACGTTAACATTGCCAATGGTGCCTTCACACATACACTCGAGCCCAGATTATTTTATTTATACATTCCAACTACGAATCAATCTAACATTCCGGTTTTTGATAGTGCCCAGTATGACTTTCAATACGGCGCCATGTTCCGAGAAAACAGTTTTAGTGGCACCGACAGAATACAAAATGCCAATCAGGTAACAACCGCCTTAACTTCTAGGTTAATTGACAGCTCTGGATTAGAACGCTTAAACCTAAACGTTGGTGAGATTTTTTATTTTCAAGATAGGCAAGAATCACTGCCCTCTGAAGGAGTTCCAGCTCAAGTTGCTTATTTCAACCAACAAAGTTATTCGAATGTGGTAACTGACTTGACAAGCCAACTAAGCAAACAAATATCCTTTGTGAGTGGCATGCAGTGGAATCCCGTTCGAAATGATTTTGAACGTCTAAAAGCAGGCTTACATTATCGCACTGAAACGAATACTCTTTTTAATGCCAGATATTACAATAGAAAAAATCCACTCATACCTTATGTATCTCCAGATATTGTCACTACTGACATTCAAGAAACGGATCTCTCCGCTCGTTTCCCGATCTATGATAACTGGTCTCTGATGGGGCGCTGGCAATACTCACTATTGCTTAAAAAATCTCAAGATACTTTTTTCGGCATTGAAAAAGAAAATTGTTGTTGGCGTTTTCGCGTCGCTTTACGGCGTTATATCAACAATATTTCCTCCGGGACTAGCACTCCTAATTCTGTTATAGCCACAACACCTGGGACTCCTCAAAATGGTATATTTTTTGAGTTCGAACTCAAGGGTATAACTAGTCTTGGAGATGCAATGGACGAATTCTTAGGCCGTGAACTTTATGGCTACAAAGGAACTCAACAATGATTAATCAATACACACTGACCAAAGTTGTTATTTCTTTGGCAACTTGCTCCCTGTTACTGTTTAATGTTCCCATAGTCGCTGAAGTACTTGGAAAAGTTGCCGCTATTGTTGAGGATGACGTTATTCTAGAACAAGATCTCGATAATGAAGTATCAATTATTGTACAAAGAATACGAGCCAGCAATACCCCAATGCCTCCAGAGTCGGTATTACGCAAACAGGTACTGGAAAAAATTATCATTGATATGCTTCAGCGACAGCTGGCGGAAAAAGCGGGGATTACTGTTACTGAAGAAATGCTTAACAATTCCGCTGCTGATATTGCCCAAAGAAACAATATGACTCTCCAACAATTTAGAGAAGAGCTTCAGCGACAAGGGTTAACTTACAAAAACTTTTTAGATAATATGCGTAACGAAATTATTATCAATCAGTTACGTGGCAGGGAAATCGGAGGTCGTATTAAAGTAACAGATAGAGAGGTTGACCACTATCTGGAAACACAAGAACAGGAAACCAATGGCGCTGCTGTGCAATATCATTTGGGACATATTCTCATTGCGGTTAAAGAAGCAGCCTCGGCCAAAGAGATACAAATAGCTCAAAGTAAGGCGAATGAACTGGTTAACAAACTACGTGCAGGCCAAGACTTTACTCACACCGCAATGAGTGAGTCAAGTGATGACAATGCTCTTAAAGGCGGTGATCTCGGATGGCGCTCACTAAGTGATATTCCGACCCTGTTTGCTGATATAGTCGTTAAAATGCGTGCGAATGAAATTGCTGACCCTATTCGTAGCCCTAGTGGTTTTCATATTATCAAGATGCTAGAGTTAAAAGGTCTTGATAATCATACGATCACCAACACAAAGGTTCGACATATTTTAATAAAGACCAACGATTTAATAGATGATGAAGAAGCTAAAAAACGTTTGTTGGCTTTAAAAGCTCGTATTATGGATGGCGATGACTTTGCTGCTTTGGCACGAGCACATTCAGATGATAAAGGCTCGGCATTAAAAGGTGGTTCACTTGATTGGGTAGGCCCCCAAGATCTGGTTAAGCCATTTGAAGACGCCATGCAAAAACTAGAAATTAATCAGCTAAGTGAACCCATACAAACTCAATTTGGTTGGCATTTAATTCAGGTACTGGATAGAAAAAGTAAGGATAATAGTGTTGAGCACAAAAAAGATATTGTAAGGGAGGCAATACGCAAAAGAAAAATTGAAGAAGAAACCGAACTTTGGATGCGTCGATTACGCGATGAAGCTTATGTGGAAATTTTGGAATAGCGTTGTGCTTCATATTGCTGACGGGGAATTTTTAGAACATTATGACTGACTATTTAAGTAAACACTCGACGTTAAGCAGTCGTATAAAACTAATTTTGAATAACGACAATCTTGATATTCACCGTCTTACTGTCGCAAATATAGCTAATGAACTAGCAATTGATACGGTAACTCTCGCGGCTGCACTTATACATTTGTCTCAGACTAATGAAGACACACCGATACCTTCATTACTTAATGATCAAAATATTGATCCAAAACTGTCAATAAATAGTGCACCACTATCCTTTAAAATGGTGCGCTATCGATTGGATATTGGCAGCCAGCATCTTGTTACCCTAGAACAACTAAAAATAACATTAGTTGAAGAATCAGGTGTCGACAAAAACAACATCAATAATATAAAAATCCAAAGTTTATATACGCTAATAGATCTACCGGACGAAATGCCCGCCGATATATTTCAACATTTAAAATCCGTTGAAATCAATCAAAGAAAACTTGATATCAGACGAGTAAAAGCACGTAACAATAAAAAACGTGGGAATAATCACTTGCGCAGAAATCGTAAGCCCAATCACAATTTACAGACTGATCGCTCGGATCAAGTAAATTGCAATAAAACAACCGATTGATTGCTTCCAGATTTCTTACATGACCAACATAAGTGAATCAAAGGCTATGTTAGGCTGGCGCGAATGGGCAAGCTTACCTCAATTTAACATTAATCAGATTAAAGCTAAAATTGACACTGGCGCCCGCTCATCAGCCCTACACGCATTTACTATCGAGCCCTATCGAAAAGGTGGGCAACGATGGGTCATGTTCGCTATTCATCCTATACAAAAAATTTCAGATATCTCTATTGAATGTCACTCAGTTATTAAAGATAGGCGCATAGTCACAGACTCAGGCGGCCACAAACAACGCCGCTATGTAATAGAAACTCAGTTAATTTTAGGCCAAAAACTCATTACTGCAGAAATGACACTGACTAATAGAGACACTATGCTATTTCGATTGTTGATAGGTCGCACCAGCCTAAACAATCATTTTATTATCAATCCAAGCGCCTCTTATTTGCAAGGCCTCCCCGCCAACCAGAGAAGACAAGAAAACCAATCAAACTAACGCCTGTGCCCTAGGCTTAAAAACATCAGCAAGTCTATTGAATGATTTAACAAAATTAAATCCACAGTATTGATTGTGTAGTGTGGGTTAATAGAGTTACGATAGCCAAGCAAATATAAGTCAAGTTACGCCAAGACAGGTCTATAAAAATCAACCATTACAAACATATAAAAATAATAAGAGGAAATTACTATGTTTCTAGACAACAAATTCACCGCCCTACAACTTGCCATCATCAATAGCCAAGGAGTGCTTTACAATTGCGCATGCCCTGTTCATGTCACCATGCAGATTAGTAACTTGCGTAAATTATTCGATTACCAGAAGACCTGTATAGATATGCCATCTCAAAATGATATGCAAATACAAGTTCACCAACGAATTGCCGAAGTAACTAAAAAGACACATCAATTAATGGAACAATGCCTTGATGAGATTCTAGATTTGGAAGGTTGGGATAGAGCTAAATTGGAAATGCCCGAAGGTCTAAGGACACGCATCGAAGATAAAACAGCCCCATAGACTAACCAATTGGTTTATCTAAAGGGTATAGCTAGATCAATAGAATTTAAAAAATGTGTCTACTTATTATGATGTTACGAACTAATCCTCTCCCTCAATACAATTTTACTAATTGCCGGAAGAATAACAAAAGTA
>CAJAHC010000365.1 GCA_903939355.1 uncultured Methylococcaceae bacterium
CTGTTTAGCTCTATTTCTAAATTTTCCGAAAGGACGTAACCTAATCGGCTTGATTATCGACTCATCGCCATCATAATCCAAATGCGTAGCATCATTTTTTTCATGACGCACGAGATCGCCTTGGTTTTCAACAATTGCCTTTACCCGTGTTTTAACTACTTTCTTTAAAGGCTGCGAAACCGTAGCTTCTAACTCGTATTTCGGCAAAGGGCTCTGGCTGGATAATTTCGATAAGCCCTTCTTTGCCAAGTTCGAGGATAGCCAGAAATGAGACGACAACGCCCTGCCGACCTTCTTTTCGGATAAATAACTGTGAGAAAAAGAGACTATTTTCTCCTTTAAGATTTGCCAAAATGGTTGCCATTCGTTCACGGACAGATAAAGCTTCTTTAGTTATTTGATGATGACTAAGTTGATCAACTCGTTTAAGCACATCCTGGAAAGCCAGTAACATATCTTTTAGCCGTATATCCGGCAACTGTTGCTCAACACTTAAGGGTGATATATCAACTTCTATTTCAAATATATCACGTTCAACTCTAGGTAATAAATCCAACTCTTCAGCAGCGATTTTAATAGCTTCGTATTCCTGTAACCTACGAATTAATGTCGCCCTGGGATCTTCTTCATCTTCCTGCACAGACTGTCTAGGCAACAGCATTCTGGATTTTATTTCTGCCAAAAGAGCAGCCATAACCAAATATTCAGCCGCCAACTCAAGATTCAGTGCCCCCATTAACTGAATATAGGCAATGTACTGTTGTGTAATCTGTGCAATAGGAATATTGACAATATCCAGATTCTGTCTTCTTATTAAATAAAGCAATAAATCAAGAGGACCTTCAAATAAATCAAGAAAGACTTCCAACGCATCTGGGGGGATATAAAGATCATCCGGCAGTTGATTGAAAGGCGTTCCATTAACCATTGCAAAAAAGGGTTCAGTCAGCATTACAGAACCTATATTATCAGCCATGTTGCAAACCTCTTAATGTGCGAGCCTCATTAAATGCACCATTGATGAGAATGATACTTTCAAAAAAACTAGAGACCGGCAATTGTAAAAAAAACTTTTTGAGCAATGAATAATGGATATTCCAGGATAACATTTAATATCTTTGTATAAAGCAACAGCAATAAAATAATGAACCCATAACGCTCTAAGCGATTATATTGCCATGCCCAATAATTGGGTAAAATACCTGTTAAAATACGACTACCATCGAGGGGCGGAATCGGCAATAAATTAATCAATGCCAAAACCAAGTTAATAGAAATGCCGGCAACACCAGAATAAATAAGAGGATGAGCAACCGCTTCGTTGCCAGCTCCGATTAAAACGCCTAATCGGGCAATTAATGCCCAAAACACTGCCATTAACAAATTGGAAACTGGACCTGCCAAAGCAACAAAGGCCATATCTTGCAATGGCCTTTTAAAATTCCGCGGATCAACCGGAACCGGCTTTGCCCAACCAAAAATAAATCCGGTACCCGTGAGAAGCAATAGTCCTGGCAATATAATAGTGCCAAATAAATCAATATGCTTAAGGGGATTCAAAGTCAAACGACCCAGATTGAAAGCAGTATTATCACCATATTTTTTGGCTACCCAACCATGCGCTACTTCATGCACCGTTATTGCAAAAATAACGGGCAATACCCAAACTACTATGCGTTGAATTAATGTCAATTCATCCATTATGTTTTATACCTTTTTAATCTAGCATCGGCGCAAGGCCTTTGCCTTGCCTGATAATCTCTATGCCAAGACTGGAAATTTCAATCATAGTCGTTTCTTCAGACTCAATAATACCGGCATCAATCACTAAATCCAACTCATGCTCAAGCTTAGCTCTAATGTCAAAAGGATCTTTCATTGCCTTTTTTTCACCCGGTAGAATTAATGTTGAACTAAATAACGCCTCACCCAACTCCTCAAGCAATAATTGCGCAACTGGATGACTAGGTATCCTTATCCCTATCGTTTTTTTCTTGGGATGCAGCAATCTCCTTGGCACCTCACGCGTAGCATCTAAGATAAAAGTAAAAGGGCCTGGCGTTAATGATTTAATTAACCGATAAGCATCATTACCAATCTTGGTGAACGTTGCCACTTGCGTCAGATCTTTACAAACCAAGGTAAAATTGTGCTTATCATCCACCTGTCTGATTCGACGTATTTTATCTAAGGCCTGTTTATCTCCTAGATGGCAGGCAAGCGCATAAGATGAATCCGTTGGATAAACAATGACACCTCCCTTACGAATAATTTCCACTGCACGATGAATCAAACGCAGTTGCGGATTTTCAGGATGTATTTCAAAATACTGAGACATAACTACGATTAAAACCAGATTTCACAAAGCATCATTATACCTCACATCATCAAAAGCTCGCAGCATGAATACGCATAGTTTTTTTATAGGTTTACTCGCGATGACAAGGCTTTATACTTATAATTGCGTACAATAACCAATAGACATCCTAATAAATACCGGCCAACCTCTTGATTATAAGAATTGCTCTATTATTAATTTTTGCTGCATTTACCCTATTTATATCAGCTGATGTATTTTTACTACTGGCTATTCCTCAATTCCCTGATTTTATAACCCAGTTAGGCTTAGCCACATTATTAAGTGCATTTTTTTTATTACTCAGCACAGGGTTATTTGTAATCGGTAAATTAATCACTTCATCCTGTATTATTTACTTTTCAGCCAGACAGCGCCTACAAAGGCGATTGTTATTTATTCTGGCCAAACAACAACAACTAAAACAATTGTTTTACTTTAAAACAGCTCAAATACATTATGTAACGGAACACAACAGGAAACGATTATTGGTTGCTGACAATCGCCAACAAATAAAAGCGCTATCAACAACGATAAGTAATGACTTGAAATCGCTTAAACAACAATTACCTAAAAACCATTATTTACAATTATATAAAGAAAACATTCAATGTCGTCAGCAACAAGATATTGAGGCATTGATACAATTGCAGCAAAAAATAGCATCTATAAATTTCACATGACTAC
>CAJAHC010000366.1 GCA_903939355.1 uncultured Methylococcaceae bacterium
ACTTCGACCTATCTCACGCGGGGTAGGACATGGTTTGCTCGCAGAACATTGGTCACGACATTGGGGGAATGAATGAACAAATCGGATCTGATTAAGGCGATGGCGGAAGCGGGTGACATCCCGAAAGATACGGCAGGCCGGGCACTCGATGCGTTGACCGACGCAATCGCCGTCGCTCTGAAAAATGGAGACACGGTCTCCATCATCGGCTTTGGGACCTTCTCGGTGAAGAAGCGCGCCGCGCGCGCCGGACGCAACCCCCAGACCGGCGCTGCCATTGAGATTGCTGCATCGAAAAACCCGGGCTTTAAGGCTGGCAAAGCCCTGAAGGACGCGATACAATAAGCGTTCGTCTTTAGGGTGCTTAGCTCAGCTGGGAGAGCATCGCCCTTACAAGGCGAGGGTCGCAGGTTCGATCCCTGCAGCACCCACCAAGGGAGCGGTAGTTCAGTTGGTTAGAATACCGGCCTGTCACGCCGGTGGTCGCGGGTTCGAGTCCCGTCCACTCCGCCAAATTTAAAACCTCGAACCTCCTGGTTCGGGGTTTTTTTTTGCATCGTAAATTGATTCATTAGGGCCGAGCTATGCTGACAAAAATTAGAGAAAAATCACAAGGCACCCTTGCATGGGTTATCTTGATGTTAATTTGTATACCTTTTGCTTTGTGGGGTATTAATAACTACTTGGATACAGGTGGGGAAGCTCCAGTTGCATCAGTGGGAGATAAGGATTTTTATCAACGCGATGTTAATAAAGCCTATGAGCAATTTAGCCAGAACCTTCAAGAAATGGGTGTTGATGAGCAATCATTAAAAAAACAAGCTTTACAAAAACTGATTAAAGATGAAGTTCTACTGCAATATGTTCATTCAGAAGGCCTTATTGCTACTGATAATGAAGCACGCGACTTTATCAAATCGCTGCCTTATTTTCAGATTGATGGTAAATTTAGTGATAAGCAATATAAATCATTGCTCAGTTCACAAAGAATTTCTTCTGAAGAGTTTGTCGGTAGAATCAAGAATGCACTGACTATGGAGCAATTTCAACATAGTATTGTTGATAGCAGTTTTGCTACACAATTTGATGTTGAGAGTTTCTTTAAGATTCAGAATCAACAGCGTGATGTAGATTATGTCACAGTTGCCTTGCAGGCATTGACTGAGAAGCCTAGTACAGAAGAGGTTTCAGCTTATTACGAGCAGCATCAAGATTTATATCGTCTGCCCGAACAGGTTTCTGTTGAATATGTTGAGCTGTTACTGGCAGATATCGCCAATAAAGTGGTTGTCACTGATGAAAAGTTAAAAGCTTTTTATGATGATCAAAAAGCACAATACACTACACCAGAGCGCAGAAAAATTAGTCATATTCTGTTTTTAGTTAATGATAAAGTTACTGAAAAAGCAGCTTTAGAAAAGGCCTTGAAGGCAAAGCAGGAGTTGGCTACGCAAGACTTTTCCAAATTGGCTGCAGAAGTTTCAGAGGATAAATTGACGGCTAAAAAAGGCGGGGATTTAGGGCTTTTTAACTTGGGTAGTATGGAAAAAGCATTTGAAGAAACCGCGAGTTCTTTAAAGCTTGGTGAGGTTTCACAACCAGTAAAATCAGCTTTTGGTTATCATTTAATAAAAGTTACGGAACTTGTGCCAGGTGCTATTAAACCCTTTGATAGTGTTAAAGATGAAGTTACTAAAGCTTATCAAAAAGCACAGGCAGAAAATTCCTTTTATGAGGCAGGTGAGAAATTAACTGAAATGAGTTATGAAAATCCTGATAATTTGCAAACGGTTGCTGACGCATTGGGTTTGACAGTTAAGAAATCAGCAATGTTTACCAAAGAAAAAGGTGAGGGCATTGCTTCTGATGAAAAAATACGTAATGTAGCTTTCTCAGAAGAAATATTACAAGGTAATAACAGTACGCCTATAGAGCAGGGTGTTGAACGTTTAGTTGTAGTTCGACTTTTAGAGCATAAACCAGCTTCCAAACAAGATTTAAACGATGTAAAGCAAGTTGTGGTGGAAGTTTTGTCGAAAGAAAAAGCACATCAGCTATCAGTTGAAAAAGCAAAGAAAATACAGTTGCGTCTGGAGACTGGAGAAACTATTCAAACGGTAGCCTTGGCAAATAAGCTTGATATAAAGTCAGTGAAAGGGCTTGTGCGTAGCAAAAATAAACTGCCCGAGCAGTTAAGTGATGCTATTTTTAAAGCGGCTAAGCCGGTTGCAGGTAAGCCGAGTATCTTTGTGGCATCATTGTCTTCGGGTGATCAAGTCGTAGTAAGTCTGTCAAAAGTTACGCCTGGTATTATGAGTGAAGACGACAAAAAGCAATTGGAGTTGGCTAAGAAAAATATTGCTAATGCTTTTGGTCAAACTGAGTTCAATCAAGTATTGAATAGTTTGCAGTCTGAAGCTGATATAGAAGTGAATATAAAACCTCAAGCTCAATAGAGTTGGGTCAGAAGAAAAAAGGGAGCTTAAAGCTCCCTTTTTTTTATATGAGAAAGATATTTTTTATGAGGAAGCCAAACCGGCTATATTATAGCCGCAATCTACATAAGTAATTTCACCAGTAATGCCTGAGGCCAAATCAGAGCACATAAACGCTGCAGCATTTCCTACTTCTTCAATGGTAATGTTTCTTTTTAGCGGTGAAGTATCTTGTGCTTTATTTAGCATCGCTTTGAAATCATTAATACCTGACGCCGCGAGTGTTCGGATTGGCCCTGCTGAAATGGCATTAACTCTAGTGCCTTCTGCACCTAATGCTACAGCCATATAACGTACATTAGCTTCCAGACTGGCTTTGGCAACCCCCATCACATTGTAATTGGGTATGGCTCGTTCAGCGCCTAAATAAGTTAGGGTTAGTAAGGAGCCATTACGACCTTGCATCATTGTTCGACCGGCTTTCGCTAATGCAGTAAAGCTGTACGAACTCACGTCATGAGCAATTTTGAAGTTTTCGCGGGTTGTAACTTCAACATAGTCGCCATTCAGTGCATCTCTGGGTGCAAAAGCCACTGAATGTACAATACAATCCAAGCCATCCCACTGTTCACTAAGGTTTGTAAACACGTTATCAATATGTTCATCAATGCTCACATCACATTCAATGACGATTTTGGAGTTACATTGGTCGGCCATTTCTACGACACGACTTTGTAGCTTTTCATTTTGAAAGGTAAAGGCTAATTCAGCGCCTTCACGATGCATGGCTTGAGCAATGCCCCATGCAATAGAACGATTACTGGCTAAACCCACAATCAAGACTCGTTTGCCTTGCATAAAACCCATTATCCATCTCCCGGTGTTGTTTTTGTTGTTACAATAGAACTATATTCTATTCTCATTTCAATCTGCATCCATTTATAATTAATGGATGATAATCCAAGTATCTACGACCCGTTTATCGATGTCCAGTTTTTTGTCTATGAAGATGCAAACTTACAGAATTCTATTCTTGCTCACCTTATTGCTGACGGCTTGTGATGTGTCGCAATTTAATAATCCTTATTCAGAGAGTGAGGGGGAGCTTTCAGTTTTATACCAATCATTTTCAGAGCGTCCCAAGCATTTAGATCCTGCCGTTGCATATAGTGAAAATGAATATGCATTCATTGCTCAGATATATGAACCACCTTTTCAATATCACTACTTAAAAAGACCTTATCAATTAACACCATTAACGGCAAGTAAAATGCCGGAGATAATTTTTTTGAATAAACAAGGTGAGCGACTTCCAGCTGGCGTGAAGGATAGTGAGATTGCATTTACTGATTACGTGATTAATATTCAGCCAAAAATACGATATCAACCGCATCCGGCATTAGCTAAAAATAGCCAGGGCGAGTATCTCTATCATCACCTGAGTCAAGAACAAATCCAATCACTTAATACCTTAACTGATTTTAATATTACTGGATCACGCGAGCTCATAGCTGACGATTATGTTTATCAAATTAAGCGCTTGGCTTATCCTAAAATACAGTCTCCTATTGCTGAAATCATGAAAAATTACATTGTCGGTTTTGATGATTTTTCAAAGCTTGTCGGTGATAAACAAAAAATTGACATAAATACATTGTCGATGGCTGGGGTAGAGGCTAATCATCGTTATCAATATCGTATTCGAATTAAAGGTAAGTATCCCCAGTTTATATTTTGGTTGGCCATGCCGTTTTTCTCAGCCATGCCATGGGAAGCTGATGTGTTTTATAACCAAAAAGGCTTATCTGATAAAAATATTACCTTGGACTGGTTTCCAATTGGCAGTGGTCCTTATTTGTTAGCTGAGAATAATCCCAATCGACGGATGATTTTACTTAAAAATCCATTATTTCATATAGAGAAATATCCGCTAGACGGTGAGTTGGAAGATAAACAAAATGGCATGCTGGCAGATGCAGAAAAAAAATTACCTTTTATTGATAAAGTCGTTTTTATGTTGGAAAAAGAAACTATTCCGTATTGGACGAAGTTTTTACAAGGCTATTATGATGCTTCGGGAATTGCTTCTGACAGTTTCGATCAAGCGATACAATTTACAGGTAGTGGAGGTATTGCCTTAACAGACTCCATGAAGCATATGGACATTCAATTGCAAACCTTGATAGAAACCTCTATTTTTTACATGGGATTTAATATGTTGGATGCCACCGTTGGCGGTGATACTGAAAGAGCCCGAAAGTTACGTCAGGCAATTTCAATCGTTGTTGATTATGAGGAATACATATCCATTTTCAGAAATGGTCGTGGTATTGCTGCTCAAGGTGTAATACCTCCAGGCATTTACGGCTATAGAGAAGGGAAAGAAGGTTATAACCCCTACAGTTATAATTTGGTGGGCGATAAAGTTCAGCGAAAAGATATTAATAGCGCTCGTCAGTTGATGAGTGAGGCTGGTTATCCTGATGGTATTGATCCGAAAACTAAAGAGGCATTAATACTTTATTTTGATACCACATCAGTCAGCGTAGATGATCGGGCAACCATGAATTGGTATCGTAAACAATTTGAAAAGCTGGGTATAAAGTTGGTTATTCGGGCTACTGATTACAACCGTTTTCAGGAAAAAATGCGTTCAGGTAATGAGCAGATTTTTGTTTGGGGTTGGAATGCCGATTATCCTGATCCTGAAAATTTATTTTTCTTATTGTATGGTGCTAATTCAAAGGTTAAATATGGTGGTGAAAATGCGGTTAATTATCATAATCCTGAGTTTGATAGATTGTTTGAGAAAATGCGCAACATGGATAATAACGAGCAGCGCTATCATATTATTCAACAATTACAAGAGGTCGTTAGGCATGATGCGCCTTGGGCATTTGGTTTTCATCCGAAGAATTTCTCATTATTCCATAGTTGGTATAAGAATTTAAAGCCTCATTCAATGGCGAACAATCGGCTTAAATATACGCGTATTGACACGGCTGTCAGAGTCGAAAAAAGACAAGAATGGAATTATCCCGTACTGTGGCCATTGGCGCTGGGCTTGTTATTGTTTATTGCGGTATTAATTCCAGCTATAGTTGCTTATCGTCGACGTAGTAAGGAAACTTTCTGATGATCTATTATATTATTCGTCGGTGTTTATACGCATTACCTCTGTTAATGGGGGTTAATATTTTAACTTTTGTGTTGTTTTTTATAGTTAATAGTCCTGACGACATGGCGCGCATGCAGTTGGGGCAAAAACATGTAACAGAAGAGTCCATAACCAACTGGAAACAACAACATGGCTATGATATGCCATTAGTTTGGAATGCTGATGCAGAGAAACAAGAAAAAATAACCCAGACTATTTTTTATCAAAAATCAGTTGGATTATTTCTTTTTCGTTTTGGTGTATCGGATAGTGGCAGAAACATTGGTGCTGATATTCGAGAACGTATGTGGCCCAGTTTGGCTTTGGCCTTACCAACATTGTGCGTCGGATTATTAGTAGATATTAGTTTTGCTTTATTGATGGTTCTCTTTCGTGGCACCTATATGGAAAGAACGGGCATCGTAATTAGCGTGGTATTAATGTCGATTTCATCATTGTTTTATATAATCGGCGGCCAGTTTTTGATAGCTAAATTAGTCAAGTTAGTGCCCATTTCTGGTTATGATGATGGGTTGGCTGCGATTAAGTTTTTAATATTGCCCGTGCTAATTGGTGTTTTTTCAGGAGTAGGCTCAGGAGTTCGATGGTATAGAACGGTATTTTTAGAAGAAGTGGAAAAAGATTATGTTCGAACAGCAAGGGCAAAAGGCTTAACAGAAACCCAAGTCTTGTTTAGGCATGTATTACGTAATGCTATGATTCCTATTTTGACGGGTGTTGTAGTGATTCTACCCTTGTTATTTATGGGTAGTTTAATTATGGAGTCTTTTTTTAGCATTCCTGGCTTAGGCAGTTACACCATAGATGCCATTAATAGCCAAGACTTTGCTATTGTTAGAGCCATGGTCTTTTTGGGGTCAGTTTTATACGTGATTGGATTATTGTTGACCGATATTTCTTATACACTGGTCGATCCCCGCGTGAGGTTGTCCTAATGGTCATTTTATGGACCGATGCACTAATATATATACTTGTTTTTGCCGTATTGGGGTTAGTGATTTATTTGCGTGGCAAGGCTCATATTATGCGGCCCCTACAAAAAATTGCACGGAATAAAGTGGGTATGGCATCCTTGGTTGTATTGCTGTTTTTTGTACAGATTGGGTTGTTGGATTCTATACATTTCAAACCTACGGACACTAAGAGCAATGAGATTATCAGTTTGTTGGATTACTGGGCAACACCACTCCGAGCGCATGGTGAAAAAACCTACTCTGCACCGTTCGCAACTACTCTTTACAGCAAAGAAATAATACTCTTGCCAGACGGAACCACGCAATGGAACTATCCTAGGCTGGAGTTTGGTGGTCGTTATTTGGATAATCCTGAAACTCAATATCTGACTGATGTTTTGAAAAAAACTGGCTATGGACTTTTCCAAGGAATGTGTCTGGCTGGTATCTCGTTGCTTGGGCTTTTTGGCTTATGGTATAAAGTGAGAAGTGATAAAGGTCAGGTTTACGTTTTACCTCCAAGTCTTAACTCGGTTTTTGCGGTTGTATTTACAATCGTATCGATTGGTTATACTTTAATTTATTTATCGGCTTATTATCATGTTTTAGGCACGGATAAAGTGGGTGAGGATGTTTTTTATCAAGCAATAAAAAGTATTCGTACCGGTTTGGTGCTGGGAACGCTCACTACACTTATCATGCTGCCGATTGCAATAGTTTTTGGTATCTTGGCAGGTTTCTTTCGTGGTTGGATAGATGACATCATTCAATATGTTTATACCACATTAAACTCTATCCCCAGTGTGTTGTTAATAGCGGCCTCCATCCTGATGGTGCAGGTTTATATGGCTAATCATCAGCAGGATTTTTCTAGTGTTATCGTGCGTGCTGATATGCGGTTACTGTTTCTTTGTTTGATTCTGGGCGTGACCAATTGGACGGGTTTATGTAGATTACTAAGGGCTGAAACCCTTAAACTTCGAGAAATGGAATATGTTCAAGCTGCTCAGGCATTGGGGGTAAAAGAAAGTATGATTTTGCTGCGCCATATTTTGCCAAATGTCATGCATATCATTTTAATTTCTGTCGTCCTTGATTTTAGTTCGTTAGTATTGGCTGAAGCAGTCTTGTCTTATATTAATATTGGCGTTGATCCAAGCACTTATAGTTGGGGCAACATGATTAATGGCGCGCGCCTTGAAATGGCCAGAGAGCCAATTGTATGGTGGTCGTTATCGGCTGCTTTTATTTTTATGTTTGCTTTGGTTTTGGCTGCCAATTTATTTTCTGATAGCGTGCAGG
>CAJAHC010000367.1 GCA_903939355.1 uncultured Methylococcaceae bacterium
GAGGTTAGTGCAACTTTAATATCAAGCGTATCTGAAGCCAAAGCTAATGATTTAGGGCGCTATGAGATTACTCAAAAGCCGCAGAACCGCTGGCAATATAAAACTCCAACATTACGGAATGTTCGATTAACGGCCCCTTACATGCATAATGGTACTTTTGAAACCTTACAGCAAGTTGTAGAGTTTTATGATCGTGGCGGCATAGTCAACGAGAACCTCGACCCTTTAATCAAACCGTTAAATTTAACTAAACGAGAAATAACAGACTTAACTGCTTTTTTAGAATCACTAACTGGCGATAATGTTAACGAGTTGGTTGCAGATGCGTTTTCCGCACCCATTGGGGACATTAGATAATCTTAACGGGAAGTTATTCAAGAACATTAGGGTAGTCTATTCTTGCAATCTACTAACTGCAAATATTGCAAGCCCTAAAACAGTCAAGCTTGGAAAAAATGCAATCAAGGGAGGACTCAATTCATAAATTAACCCAAGATGCCCTACAATCTTATCAATAATATTAAAACTCATCCCGAAAACAATTCCAATCATCATTCTTCCACCAACACTAATTCCTCTTTTAATCCCGATAACAAAAGGCGCCGACAATAAAAGCATAATAACAGTGACCAAAGGATTAACTATACGCCCCCAAAAAGCCTGTTCAAAAGCATGTGACTTTTGATGATTTGTCTTTAAAAAGCTAACATAATTTGCCAAATCATATAAAGATAGATTATTAGGGCTAATAGCAACAGTTCGTAACAAATTGGGAGCAATCAACGACTTCCAAAGCTCAGCATCCTGAGTGCTCGCAAGCATTTTTTGTATTGAAACCTCTGACTTCTTGATTTGACTCATTTTCCATTCTTGGTTACCTAAAAACACGGCTTGCTCGGCATGCATGGCCTGTTTTAAATGATGTTGATCGTCCAATTCATAAATACTGATATCAGATACATTTCCGTCACTCACGATTTGTCTTATGTTGATAAATTTCTTACCTTCTCGTAACCAGAGCCCGTATTTTGTCCCCATAATCATCTGTTCATTCTTCGCTGAAAGTCTAATTAGCTGTGCTAATCGATGAGTTTTTGGCGCGACAAACTCACCAATTAATAATGATATAACCACCAAGATAGTACCCGCTATTAGTACTGCCCTAATAATTCCAAATACCGATAATCCTGAAGCTCGCATGGCAATAAGCTCACGATTATTACCCATAGCCCCTAATATAAATAAACTACCAATTAAAGCAGAAGATGGAACCAGTTCATACAAAACACCTGGGGAAGTAAGAGCAACGTAATATAAAATTTCTTTTAGCCCATATTCCCCATCTAAATCTTTCATCTCATCACTAAAAGTGAATAAATTAAATAGTGTCAATAACAATAACAACGCCACAAAAGAACCTTTTAGAACTTCTCTGACAATATAGCTGGTTAATACACTCACTTACGACACCTTTCCTTTAACTTTTAGCAAAAGCCACTGCCATCCATACAATCTTGCCAATAAAAAAGCACCTACGACTAACAATAAAAAGTTAACCCCTATTCCACCCAACCAAGCAGGTAGAGTTTCATTCATAACCCAACCCTGACTAATACGAATAAGATTTCCATAACTAAAATAAATTAGAAACCCGACGATCATATTCCCATAAACACCGCCTCGTGGAGAAATTTGAGCAAGAGGCACCGCAATAAAGCTCAATAATAATGCCCCCAATGGAATAGAAAAACGGCGCTGCAACTCTGCTATATAAGCTTTAACATGAGATCCCCACAATAAATCAACCCCTAAGGAATTCCGCTTAAACTTGGCCGCGACAACTTTTGTTTCTATTCTCACTGCATATTCAGCAAATGTTTCTATGACGAAATTTAAGCTCCCAGGAAGACCCTTTACTTGTTCGCCATTTTCAAAAAAAATGTACTTTCCTCCGGGCAACTCCTCAAAATGAGCTGATTCAGCATTGATAATACTTACATTACCCTGCCGCCTATTTTCCAAAAAGACCTTATGCAACTTATTATCAGCAGTAACGTCTTCAACATAAAATACTAGATCCCCATGACTATATTCACTGAACTTTCCCGCTGCTATCCCTCGCAAATCGGCCGACTCCTCATCATGTTGTATTAATTTATCGGCACGTGACTCCGCCCATGGTGAAACATACAAAGACAGTCCAGTAACAAGAATACTCAATGGAACAACTAATAAAAATACCGCGCGATAGAGAGTTAAAGCCCCTCCTCCCGCTGAAGCAACTGCTGCCATTTCATGGTCTCTGTACATTCTTCCCATCACCATCAATACCGACATAAAAAGAGCAACAGGGAGAAATTCAACAGCTGCAACAATTGTTTTTAATCCTAAAATATCAAATAGCGTTTCGTCAGATACCTGCCCTGCAATAGCTCCATCAAGAACTCTAATAAATTGCCTACTGACAATAATAACCACAATGACTGTCAAAACAGACAACAAAGTCTTAATCAAATCCTGAGCAATCATTTTATCCAGAATAGTGACTAATTTACGCCGACCCATTTTATAACCTTTTGGCCAATCTGCTTCCAAGCCTATCTCCCTAAATTAAAGTTAATGCCAAAATCTCAAAACAAAAAAACTATGCATATCAATTAATGAATTTTACCACAACAGAGGAATGTGAAAAATTTTCGTCCAATAGATCATCAGTTAGATGATATGCTTTATAAATCTGTATTATTTTGGATGGTGCAACTGAACTACTCAAGGGGTGTTTTACACCTATCATATCTTGTTGGACATATATTTTAAAAAATCCCGAACCACACATATCAATTAATTCATCGCGTTAGAGCAAAAGTCGAAAATTGGCACGAAAATGGCTTATACAAAAGTAATTTTTATTATAAAAGAGATTCATATGCGAGAAACCTCATCGTCCATAATACCAAAAACCGGATTAGCCGGATTAAAAGAAAACTGGCGTAGCGATTTACTCTCAGGTTTTTTAGTTTTTCTTATTGCCTTGCCCTTGTGCCTTGGCATTTCAATGGCTTCGGGATTCCCACCATCGGCAGGTATTATTACCGCTATCATTGGCGGTATATTGGTTTCTCGCATTAACGGCTCATATGTCACCATCAATGGACCCGCCGCCGGCTTAATAGTTGTAGTGCTTGGTGCTGTTCAAGAACTTGGCCAAGGTGACAGCATGGCTGGATATCGCTATACTCTTGCCGCCATTGTTATAGCCAGTACCATACAAATATTACTCGGCGTTCTTAAATCTGGGAGACTCAGTGCATTTTTTCCAGCATCAGTAGTTCATGGTATGTTGGCGGCAATTGGCATCATTATTATGGCCAAACAACTTCATGTCTTATTTGGTGCCGCTCCAGAAAAAGGTAGCAGTCTTCTGTCAACTATTGCACAAATCCCCCATAGCATCCTAAATCCAAATTTTGAAATTGCCATTATCGGCCTAACCGGCCTACTAATACTGATTATCTGGTCAATGATCAAAAATCCATCATTAAAGATGATTCCAGCACCACTAATAGTAGTAATTGTCGGCATAGGTTTGGCAAAGTATTTTGATCTGAATCATGAACACATGTATTTATTCCTGCCAGACGCAACCTTTTTATCTCATCATGAAGAAACCGTGGGACCAAAGTTTCTAGTCGCTATTTCAGAAAATTTCATGTCCAGCTTCTATTTTCCCGATTTTTCAAAAATATCGACTATAGAATTTTGGGGGGCTGTGCTCAGCATTAGCTTGGTAGGTACTTTAGAAACTTTACTGAGCGCCATGGCAGTCGATAAACTCGATCCATACAAGCGCCATGCCAATCTTGATAAAGACTTAACGGCTATCGGCGTGGGTAATCTTCTAGCTGGGCTTATCGGCGGCTTACCAATGATAGCTGAGATCGTCCGAA
>CAJAHC010000368.1 GCA_903939355.1 uncultured Methylococcaceae bacterium
CTCTGAAAATAGCCGCCTAAATGACCGTGAACGGGCATGGCGTATTGTTCTGCTAGTTGCACTTCATTTCCTGACGTTGACCATGTTTTTTTATGATGTTATTGGTTAATAAAAATGAGAAAAATTTTAAAACAATCAGTTAAAAACTGATTATAGATAAAAACCAAAACAAACCAGCCGTTTCAATCGTCTTTATTTAGGTTCAAATGTAACAAGATAGCCACAATGATCAGAAACTCGCCCATAGTCTTCGCTCGTAAACAGCACTTGAGCTGAAACAGCCTCTAGTTGGCTTTTTTTACTCAAAAAAATATAATCAATTCGATAATCATCGAGATATTGATGCTGCCAGTACGCATCATTTACTTTAAAAATTTTCTGAGCCGCTCCGTGATTATTGGCAACTAAAAACTGATCTTCATAATCGTGCGTCCTAACAACTAAATTGTAGCCTTCCGAACCCGAGGCAACATTGAAATCACCACATAAAAGAGACCCTTTCAGATTTTTTGTTTGATTAGTAACTGCCCAATTATTTAGGTTCTCAAATTGTTCTGCGAAACCATCATCCCACCAACTTAAATGGGCAGAATAAATATTAATCAAACCAATATAGGGGGCATTGACCTGTCCCATGACAACCTTTCTTGAGTGAATATCATCAAAACACTGACCACTAGAAATATAAGTAGATTCTTGTTTTAGAATCGGATATTTACTAAGAATAGCGACCCCTTCCCGATATTTGTCAAAGCCTAAATGCGACCAATCCGTATAGAGGTGATAAGGCTGATCCAAGCGATCATTAATGATTTTTGCAGCATTGGTGTCCCAATCACCATGACCATTATTCCAAAGCTCAGCTACTTCCTGAAGACAAACAACATCAACATTCTGCTCATTAATTGCTCTGGCAATTGTAGTAAATTTTATATCTTGATTATCTTCCTGATAGCAATGTAAATTAAGGATCATAACTTTAAGTCCCGCATGACAGGCTCTATAATTACTCCCGTAGTTATTATCTAAATGGACTTGATCATCACAGTCGCAAGATAAGGTATATTGTAATCGGAATGCATTTTCTATATTAAGCAAACCATGCCATAGTTGAATACCATATTGATTTGGATTTCTGGCATTACTTTGTAAGTGATGATTCCAATAATTAACATCTAATAGGCATTCAGTTGTACGCGTATGCCGCCAATTATCGAGTGTCCAATGAATGGTAACCGCCTTGGCTTTAACGAATCGATTTACCGCAACATAAATTGAAACCTGCTTTTGGCCATCATACAAATTGGACTCAAAACCAACATTCAATAACGTATAATTTGGTGCCAACTTGATACCGGAGTCGGCCTGACTTGAATAATTCAAACCATGATTATTATCCCAATATTCTTTGCCCTCAACTTGGTAACGCAAGGCAAATTTGATATTACCAGGAATTGATTTAGTAATGTTACCGGTAAGTATTATGTGAGCATGCCAGCATTCTTTATCTAGGTCAATAGGACTGTGATAAAGAGCAGGTAGTGAAGACCACACACCATCTTCGCCCGACCAAACTACTTCGCATTGTTTGTCTGGACTATAATTTTTTACCAACATAAAAAAAGATAACTCTTGGTAAAGCTGCCTTTTCTTTCTTGATATCTCTTTTTTTACATATTGCAATTGGATTTCATTCACCCGATATCTCCATTCATTACAACGAGCAAATTAGGTTTATACCTTTAGATAAAAACACAATGTGAGCATTTTTAAAGCTTTTGATATAATTCTAGATATTGCTTGGCACTTCGCTGCCAAGAAAAATCTTTACCCATTGCATTAACTTGGATTTTTTTCCAGCTATCCGGCATGGAATACAAGATAAGAGTACGTTTAATAGCTTCCAGCAAAGCACTTGGACTGGCCTCATTGAAGACAATACCTGTTGCTGTTTGGTTGCCCAGTGTTTCAGGTAAAGCATCAATAACTGTATCGGCCAAACCTCCCGTTTTTCTAACAATTGGAACAGTTCCGTAACGTTGACTATACATTTGATTTAAACCACATGGCTCGAACCGAGATGGCATTAAGAAAGCATCAGCGCCAGCCTCAATAAGATGAGCAAGTGCTTCATCATAGCCGATTTTAATGGCAATTTTATCGGGATACAATTCTGCAAACTCTTGGAGTTGTTTTTCAAAAACCTTGTCGCCACTACCCAGCAATACAAATTGCAACTTCATAGTGATCATTTCTGAAAAGCAGTCAAGAAGTAAATCTATTCCTTTTTGCTCCACCAGTCGGCCAATCAAACCAAAAAGAGGAATGTGCTCTTCAATTGGAAGTCCAAGCTTAGCTTGCAACGCAGTCTTATTGAGTAGTTTTTTACCAAGCGTTTTAGCACTATAACATTGAAATATATTAGGATCTTTCTCAGGATCCCATTGATCAAGATCAATGCCATTGATGATGCCCCCCAAGAACTCCTTTCGATGCTCTAAAAGCCCTTCAAGACCATAGCCAAATTCTGCCGTTTGAATTTCCAACGCATAGGTTGGACTTACAGTTGTAATGTAATCAGAATAGACCAAGCCTCCTTTTATAAAAGAAAGCATGCCATGAAATTCCAGACCTGCTGGATGCCATAATTGTCCAGGCAAATTAAGAACTGAAGCTGAAGTTAGGGGAAAGAGGCCTTGATAAGCCATGTTATGTATTGTGAATACTGTAGAGGGTCGTCCTTCTTCAAGGGATAAAAATGCTGGCACCAAACCACTTTGCCAATCGTTACAATGGACAACATCAGGTTGCCAATCCTGATTTATTCTATTCATTGCCACTTCAGTCACAATACGGCAAAACAACCCAAAGCGTTCTGCATTATTAGACCAAGGTTCACCTTGCTCATCTACATAAGGATTACCCGGATAATTATAATAAGCCGGGTAATCAACCAGCCAAACAATAACTTGACTGTCAGGCATAAGGGTTTCAAGTATATTAATATTACGATTATCAATCCGAATTGATGTAAGAAACCTTACATTTTCACTAGCTTTTAAAGCTTGATAATTAGGAAGTATCAACCTTATATCTTGCAACAATTCAGTTAAAGCTTTGGGTAAACTACCGCAAACGTCTGCAAGACCACCCGTTTTAATAAGGGGGTGTGCTTCACTGGTAACAAATAGAATTTTTTTCATATCGATCTTTCTTAATCACTTATCGCTTCAAGGGACTTTTGTTAAAAATCCTCGATTTTTTATTGAACGCATAAAAACGCATTAACTACTATATCTTCAAGATGAGTGCGCCTAAGGGTGGCAAATTAAGACTTATAGAATGTGGTTGATTCATCCATTCCAATGGCTCGGTAATAACTGCACTATTTCCAACGTTACTACCATCATAATATTTGGAGTCCGAATTAAAGATTTCAGTATAAGTGCCTGCATCGGGCACGCCAAGCCGATAATTTTCTCTAGGTACAGGAGTAAAATTTAAAACAACTATTAATTCTTCAAATTGATTTATACGCCGATAACTAATAATAGACTGCTCAACGTCGTGACAATCAATCCATTCAAAACCTTCATGCTCAAAATCATGGGCAAATAAAGCTGGGTGTGTTTTATATAAATGATTAAGATCTTTTACTAGCGTAAATATACCCTTATGGTGCGGATACTCCAACACGTACCAATCCAAATCTTTATTGGCATTCCATTCAGTTCCTTGCCCGAATTCACAGCCCATAAATAACAACTTTTTACCAGGATATGTATACATAAATGTATACAATAACCGTAAATTTGCAAATCGTTGCCACTCATCACCCGGCATTTTACTAACTAATGAGCCTTTTCCATGTACCACCTCATCATGAGAAAATGGTAAGGCAAAGTTTTCTGTAAAAGCATAAAGCATTCCAAAAGTGAGTCGATCATGATGATATTTACGATGAATAGGCTCTTCACTCATATATGAAAGCACATCATGCATCCAACCCATATTCCATTTCATAGAAAACCCTAACCCGCCTGTCCACGTTGGTCGGGTTACTTGAGGCCAGGAGGTTGATTCTTCTGCCATCATGACAGTACCCGGATGCAAGTCATGGGTTACTGTATTAAGTTCTTTGAAAAAATCAATGGCTTCAAGGTTCTCATTACCACCATACATATTGGGAATCCAATCATTTTCTTCACGGGAATAATCAAGATAAAGCATAGAAGCTACAGCATCCACTCTTAAACCATCCAGATGAAACTCATTGAGCCAGAAAATTGCACTGGCTAATAAAAAGTTTTTAATTTCATTACGCCCATAATTATAAATAAGCGTACCCCAATCACGATGTTCGCCTTTACGTGGATCTTCATGCTCATAAAGAGCACTTCCA
>CAJAHC010000369.1 GCA_903939355.1 uncultured Methylococcaceae bacterium
TGCCGTGGTTTTCTTTGTCAGTTCAACCAATTATTTTACTTTTGCTTCAAATTATAAACCATATGAAAAAATATATCCTTTTACTTGCAGCGAACAATTTGATATCAATGTGAAAATACAGCGTATAGTCGAGGCGATATTATTTGTTGCCAAGCAACCTATGACAGCAAAGCAAATATTACTTACTTTCCCTGAGTTGGAACAGCCGACATTACAGGAAGTACAGGGGGCAATTGAGGCCATTGCTGATGAGTATAAATACCGGCCTATCGAATTAAAGCAAGTTGCAAGTGGTTATCGATTCCAGATTAAGCAGGATTTATCTCATTGGGTATCGCGATTATTTGAAGAAAAACCTCCCAAGTATTCACGGGCTTTATTGGAAACACTGGCGATAATTGCTTATCGGCAGCCGGTTACCCGCGCTGATATTGAAGATATTAGAGGTGTTAGTGTTAGCTCAAATATTATTCAAACCTTACTTGAGCGTGAATGGGTGCGAGTGGTTGGCCACAAAGAAACTCCCGGGAGACCAGGTCTATATGGCACTACTAAACAATTTTTAGATTATTTTAATATGACAGCCTTAAACGAACTGCCGACTTTAGAAGAGATAAAGCATCTTGAAGGGGCAATAGACAGTACAAAACAACCTATGCAGGTAATGAGTGAACAGCAAGACACCGCCTAATGAATCAAAGATGAGAACAAACAAGTCGCTTAAGCAACAGCGCAAAAAACAGGAAAGAAGCAGTCCAAAAGCTGTAGCACCCAGACAAGCTAAGGTTCCTTCAGCCCGCTCTAATGATGATAGCTCAGTCAAAGCAAAATTAAATGTCAATAATATGGGCGCTGGTGAGCGTATCCAAAAAGTATTGGCTAGAGGTGGTGTAGGTTCACGAAGAGAAATTGAGCGATGGATAGATGAAGGACGCTTGAAAATAAACGGTGATATCGTTAAGCTTGGCGACAGATTAAAAGTGGGGGATTATCTCCAGCTTAATGACAGAGTGATGCACTGGGAAAAGTTTGCCATACAGCCGACCCGTGTATTACTTTATCATAAACGAACAGGTGAGGTTGTAACCCGCCGCGACCCACAAGGTCGTCCTGTTGTTTTTTCTCAATTACCTGTGCTTGAAACCGCTCGCTGGATTTCAGTCGGTAGATTGGATATTAATACCTCGGGGCTGTTATTGGTAACCAATAATGGTGAGTTGGCCAATAAGTTAATGCATCCGTCAACTCAGGTTGAACGAGAATACGCAGTGCGTATTTTAGGTAATGTGTCTGATGAAACGTTGGAAAAGCTAAAAAAGGGGGTGGAGCTTGAAGATGGCGTTGCTAAATTCGATGCGATTCGTTTTTTTGGTGGTGAAGGCGCCAATAAGTGGTATCACGTTATTGTTAGCGAGGGGCGTAATAGATTGGTGAGGCGTTTATGGGAGGCACAAGAAGTTATTGTTAGTCGCTTAATGCGTGTTCGTTACGGACCTGTAGTTCTTCCGGAGCGTTTAAAAACAGGCGCTATCTATGAGTTGACAGACAAAGAGTTGGATTTATTATTTGATTTTGCTGGATTACAAAGAAA
>CAJAHC010000370.1 GCA_903939355.1 uncultured Methylococcaceae bacterium
AGGTGTAACAGGTGTACCAGAAGTACTAGCTAAAACAGAAAGCTATACATTTACTTTTCCGGATGTTGCCGAAGAGTGCTTTATAAAAGTGGGAAATAAAACTTTTGAGGCTGATGATGATTCGAGTAGTGATGATGTTGTCAAATACTTTTCTAAAAATGCGCCATCCGGTTGGACAGTTTCAAATGGAGTATTTACAAGCAAAACAGCTGGTGCAGATGTTGCAGATTTGACTTATTCAAGTTCAAATAGCAAGAAAGGGAAAGGGAACTGTGCAACGAAGCCCATTATAATTCAAACTTCTTCGAATCAAGGTGCAGCTGCTGTTGCAGCAGTTGCCGAAGTCAAAGAAGTTACTGCTGTTGGAGAAGTAGTTGCTGACCCTCAATTAACAACTTTATTGACAGGTAAAACTGTTTGTGACGCGAACGCGACCTACGACAGTTGTGCAAAACATCCTGAAAGGAGTCCTTGTATCATAAAAATGGGTATACAAGAACAACATCGTGTTGGCGGTCAGTTATGGGATTACAAAATGGGCCCGTCGGATGCTAAAGATCCAACAGTACTTGTTGGTGATTGGTCGATAACCGGTAGTGATGAAGATACGGTAGTAAATTACGCTTATCCGCCCGGAGGCACTCCCGCGGCTTATAAAGTCTTTGATGCAGGTGCTGGGACTGGTACTTATTATTTTTGTTCGGGGACGACGATTGTTGCTACTGCCACAATTACCAGCGCACCAAATTGTAGTTAATGGATGTACTAGATAATATAAATCCTTACATATGACATAGGTTCCCGTATCGATTTGCTTTGGCTTATGTCGATAACTGACTTTTAATTAGAACAAATATCTGCTTTCAACTTAACCATGAATGAGTATTAATGTGAAAACTACTTTCAAAATGTCCGTTATTCTTTTTTTGTGCATAAGCACTTTTCAAATTGAAGCTGCAATTATTTATGATCAACCTTATGATGGCAGTAACATTGCTAATGCATACGCTTCTCAGAATGACAGCACAATAATCGATGGCTACGGCGACTTTGCTAAAGCCTATGATAATTTCACTTTAGATTCGGCGACCTCCATAGGTAAGGTGACTTGGTACGGAGAATTTTTTAGAGGAGAGCCAACGCCAATTTCAAATTTCCTGATTCAATTTTGGTCAGATAACTCAGGACCTAATGCCGAACTATTGAGTGAAACTATAGTCGGAAATGCTCGTGAAACCTTTGTAGAAAAAATAGGTAATTTTAATCTTTACCAATATGGAATGGATCTAAGCTTACCATTCCAAGCCCTAGCAGGTACGACCTATTGGCTATCAATTCAAGCAACACTAGACTACCCTCCTCAATGGGGTTGGTATCAAGGCAAAGGAGGAGATGGGGTAGCCTATCAAGATTATTTATTTGGTAAGACTACGACCGGATCTATACCCACGAATTTAGCCTTTAGCTTAGCATCTGTGCCCGAGCCTATTACAATATTATTGCTAAGTTTCGGGCTTATTGGATTGATGATCACCAAGCATTACAGGCCAAAATCATATATCAGGTAGTAAAAGTAAGAATATTTGAGATACCTCATCCTTGCATTGCTTTTCTACGCAAAGGGTTTTAGCTGTAAACAGCTTCCCTGTACGACAATAATACTCAGCTAGTCTTTATGAACCGTACTCTTTTGTTGGCAACGGCTTTATATATGATCTTTGTAATTTACGGCAGTTTAGTGCCGCTTGAATTCAAGGATATGCCAATGGATACAGCAATAAGCCAATTTAAAGGGATACGGTATCTGCAATTAGGTCCGGATTCGAGAGCAGATTGGATTGCGAATATCGTGCTGTATATACCGCTGGCTTTTTTTGCGTCAGCTACATTTGGTGGATTGCGTTATCCATTAATTCGTGCATTATTAGCCGTTGTTGTGTTAATTTTTTGTATTGCTTTAGGTATTGCCGTTGAATTTACCCAATTGTTTTATCCACCGCGAACGGTGTCGATAAATGATTTAATGGCCGAGTCTCTGGGGACAGTTATCGGAGTTTTGGTTTGGCAATTTTTTGGTGCTTATTTTTCCAGGCTCTATCATCATTTACTTCGAGGCAGTTTGCTATCAGCACAGGCTGCGATTGTTTTTTATTTGTTGATTTATATCGCCCTCAGTTTATTTCCCTATGATTTTGTCACCTCTATTGCTGAATTAAAAACAAAAATAGCTAATGGAAATGATGCTGTTGTTATGTCTTTTTGGTTATGTAGCGAAGCTCCGGTGCGTTGTGGTATTAAGATAATTTCAGAAGTTGTGGTGTTAATGCCATTAGGCTTGTTATTTTGTTATGTGCCTAATCTCCAGCATCGCAAAACCATGGCTATATTGGTGGGATTGTTCTTGGGTCTGGTGATTGAAGGCGTGCAGGTTTTTTTGTTATCCGGCGCTGGGCAAGGTATTTCAGTTGTAATGCGCATGGTTGGCATGGGCGCTGGGGTAAGTTTATTTAGTTGGACTGAACAATATGATATTGAAAGTAAAAAACGAATATTAAGGCGTTTTGCGGGTCTTGCGGTTTTACCCTATATTCTTTTGGTATTGGCTATTAATGGTTTTTTTTCAGCTAGTTGGGCAACCTCAGAACAAGCTTTGGAAAAGCTAGCCGAAACTCATTTTTTACCACTATATTATTTTTATTACACTTCCGAAGCGGTAGCTTTGGTCAGTCTGTTAAGTAATATAGGTATGTATTTTCCAGTCGGATTTTTATGGTGGGCAAGTGTTTTTAGTGCACCTCAAAAGCAGTCGCAGTCTGCACCACATTGGATTTATGTCGGACTATTGGCGGCTTTATTTGCCTTGGTAGTTGAGACGGGTAAATTATTTTTAGTCAATAAACATGCTGATCCCAGTGATGTGTGGCTGGCTTTTATTGTTGCAGCTACTTGTTATGTATTGATGAACAGGTTGGTTAAATGGTTAAGACGCGATAAAACTGAAAAAAAATCTTTTGTAGTTGAGCATGTAGTAAAAGTGCCCAATAAAATACCAGAAAAACCGCTTGAATCTGTATTGCCTGCTTATAAAACTGATAAGCGTTGGCGTATCGTTTCAGTATTGTTAGTGATCATTATTATTGCCGCATTGTTTGATTATCCAATATCAGCAGGTTGGCTAGGCGTATTTTTAATAACTTACATGGCTTTGTTGGCTTATTTCCCCTATGCCTGGTTGTTGGTTGTTCCGGCTTTATTGCCGATTATGGATTTTGCTCCATGGACTGGGCGTTTTTTCTTTGATGAATATGATTTGCTGATATTAACTACCGTGGCCTATTTTTATTGGCAAAAACCCCGAGAGTCGATGCGTTCACTATTATCGATAACGAGTCTTTTTTTATTGATAGTATTTACAGTTAGTTATGGCATCAGCTTGATGATAGGTTTGTTGCCCTTACCTGAATTAAATGCTAATGCCTTTAGCAATTATTACAGTCACTATAATAGCTTGCGTGTTGGTAAAGGTTATATTTGGGCTTTGTTACTCTTGCCTTTATTACAACTCACAGTAAGACGCTACCGTTATGCCCCACATTATTTTGCTTCTGGGATATTATTGGGTTTAGCAGGCGTTTCCGTATTTGCTATGATCGAACGGATAGTTTTTGTCAGTTTGTTTGATTTTGCTAGTGACTACCGTATCAATGCCTTATTCTCAAGCATGCATGCTGGAGGCGGGCACATTGAATCTTATTTAATGCTTACCTTGCCGTTTATCACTGTGCTGTTTGTTAATTCAGCGCATGCCAGAGTTAAAAGTTTACTGGGCGTTGTCTTATTTATTATTGGGTTGTATGCGTTGCTGGTTACCTTTTCTCGTGGTGGCTATTTTGGTTTTATCAGTGAGTTTATGGTGTTAGTAGTTGCCTTGCTGGTTGCTTATAGAAAGCAATGGTTGGCTTCGAAAAAGCCATTGTTTATATTACTTTTGTTGGTAATCAGTGTTGTTATGGTTTTGCCGGTATTAAACGGCAATTTGATCCAGCAACGATTTAAGATGTTTGAGCAAGATCATGAGAGTCGATCCTATCACTGGCATGATGCTTTGGCTATGAGGGATAACGATATAACGACTTCACTTTTTGGCATGGGATTGGGTAGTTATCCACGTACTTTTTTTTGGTTAAATACAGAAAATAGTCATCCTGCAAACTATGAAATTGCGACTGAAAACGGCAATAATTATTTGCGTCTGCGTGGTGGTGACTCATTATTTGTAGGGCAATATCTGAGTATTAAGCCATATGCCCCATACCGCTTGGTGATGGACGCAAGAAGCGAAACGGATGAAGTAACGCTCTCAACATCCTTATGTGAAAAATCTTTGCAGTATTCTTTACGCTGTAGCTCTGTGGCGACACCCTTACATAAGCAAGGCTGGGAGCATGTTGAACAAATTATTAACAGTAATGCTGTAGGCGAATACGTGGCAGGCGGTTTATTGCAGCGTCCGATACAACTGACTTTTTATAATGGCAATGGCTTAGGTAAATTAGTGGATGTAGATAATGTGCAATTACTCGATGAGACCGGTACAAATGTTTTGGTAAATGGAGATTTCAAGAAAGGTAGCGACTTTTGGTTTTTTGCCACTGAAAAACATAATCCATGGCATATCTTTAATTTTTGGATACATTTGTTATTTGATCTGGGCTGGTTGGGCAGTATCGCGTTTTCTTTGTTATTTGCAAAAGCCCTATATACACTTTGCCGCGCAAAACCATTCTTGATCAATCACTGGCTAACCAAAGCGGCATCATCATCACTACCGACCTTGACGAAGCAATCGACATCAACAATGCCTATGCCCCCGAGCATCTCTGCCTAGCGGTAAAAGATCCTTGGTC
>CAJAHC010000371.1 GCA_903939355.1 uncultured Methylococcaceae bacterium
ATCTGTTTATTTTTAAAATAAATTATCAGCATAATTGTGTCGTGAGTATTTTGAATTTGCAATGATGCGGCTTGCTATGGCTTACCGCATCACTATACAGATTAAAACTTATTCTTTTAACGCTTTTAACACAGCTTGCATTGTCGTATTTGCATCGCCAAATAACATGCGGGTGTTGTCGAGTACGAACAATGGATTCCCCACACCTGCGTAGCCGGAGGCCATACTGCGTTTGAGAACAATAGTGGTTTCTCCTTTCCAGCATTCCAGTACAGGCATTCCTGCAATCGGACTGTTGGGGTCATTGAGTGCCGATGGATTAACGATATCATTAGCACCGATGACAATAGATACGTCTACATTAGTAAAGTCATCATTAATTTCATCCATTTCATAGACGATGTCGTAAGGGACTTTGGCTTCCGCTAATAAAACATTCATGTGGCCTGGCATACGCCCTGCAACTGGATGGATGCCAAAACGCACCTTTTTACCTTTTCCCCTTAATAGTTTGGTGATTTCATTAACAGTATGTTGTGCTTGTGCAACTGCCATTCCATAGCCGGGAATAATCATGATATTTTTAGCAGCTTTCAGTAATTGTGCGGTTTCTTCAGCATCTATCGGCTGTATTTCGCCTTCAATGGCCATAGTTTCACCGCCTGATGCCGTTCCAAATCCTCCTGCTATCACGCTAAGAAAATGCCGATTCATGGCCCGGCACATGATGTAGCTCAAGATGGCGCCGCTACTGCCTACCAAAGCACCGGTAACAATTAATAGATCGTTACTTAACATAAAGCCGGTTGCTGCCGCTGCCCAGCCTGAATAGCTGTTGAGCATGGAAACCACGACCGGCATATCGGCACCACCGATGGCCATCACCATATGTACACCAAAAACCAGTGCCACAAAAGTCATTATCGACAAAGGAATTAAGCCGCTACCATTTTCTGTTTGTTGTAAAAAGAAACCGGCAAGCACGATAGATGCGATTAATAAAAACAGATTAAACCAATGACGACCAGGCAACAACATCGGCTTGCCACTTATGCGCTCACTCAATTTGCAAAAAGCAATTACTGAGCCTGAAAATGTTACTGCACCAATCAAGATGCCCAGGTAGATTTCCAATTCATGAATGGTTTTTTCTACACCATCGATAACAACAGTATTGTCCATAAAGTTGGCATAACCAACCAGTACTGCTGCCATACCGACCAAACTATGCATGATTGCGACTAATTCGGGCATTTGGGTCATTTCAACTTTTAATGCTGCTCTAGCGCCTATACTGCCACCAACTAATAATCCTACGATTAATAAAGCGTAAGCGGAAACCGCAGCACTGAGTGTTGTCGCAGCAATGGCAATCGCCATGCCTAACATACCGTAATAATTGCCTTTTCTGGCACTTTCTTGATTGCTTAAGCCACTTAAACTTAAAATGAATAAAATAGTGGCAACGATGTAAGACATCGCAACTAAACTGTGAGTCATCGTATTCTCCAATTATTTTCTGAACATTTCTAACATGCGACGAGTGACTAAAAAACCACCTGCAATATTGATAGATGCAATAAGAATGGCCAAACCTGCCAGTGAACTCACAATGACATTTGTAGCAGATATCTGCACTAATGCGCCAATAACAATAATGCCGCTAATCGCATTAGTAACGCTCATTAGAGGGGTGTGCAAAGAAGGTGAGACATTCCATATCACTTGATAGCCTACAAAACAGGCGAGAATAAATACGGTAAAATGTGCCATAAAGGATTCAGGGGCAACAGCGCCAACGCTAAATAACACCAAGCCTGCTATCAGTAGAGGTAGCAATTCTTTGACCGGGTGTTTAGCAACTGAGACATGGTCAACAGTCGCTGCAGGTGCTGCGGTTGGTTTAGATGGAGCGGCAGATAAAGTTGGCGGTGGTGGCGGCCAAGTGATCTTACCCTCTTTAATCACGGTCGTGCCACGTATTACTTCATCTTCCATATTGACGTTAATAACACCGTCTTTTGAGGGGCACAATTCAGTAAGTAGGTGACGTAAATTAGTCGAGTATAGTTGACTTGATTGATTAGCCAAGCGACTGGGCAGATTGCTATAGCCAATAATGGTCACTCCATGTTTGACGACCACCGCATCTTTTTCTGTTAATTCACAGTTACCACCTTGTTCTGCTGCTAAATCAACAATGACACTTCCTGCTTTCATGGAAGCTACCATAGCAGCGGTGATGAGTTTTGGTGCGGGTTTGCCGGGAATGAGTGCGGTTGTGACGATAATATCAACTTCTTTCGCTTGCTCTGCAAATAAGGCCATCTCGGCATCAATGAATTCTTTAGACATGGTTTTGGCATAACCACCCGTTCCGCCTCCTTCTTCCTTAAAATCCAGCATCAAAAATTCAGCATCCATACTTTCAATTTGTTCTTTTACTTCGGGTCTGGTATCAAAGGAGCGGACTATTGCGCCCATGCCTTTGGCAGTTCCGATAGCAGCAAGACCGGCAACACCGGCACCAATGACTAGTACTTTAGCGGGTGGAATTTTACCAGCTGCAGTGATTTGTCCGGTAAAGAAGCGTCCAAAATGTTGCGCAGCTTCAATAATAGCGCGATAGCCTGCTATATTAGCCATGGAGCTCAAAGCGTCTAGTTTTTGAGCCCTTGACATCCGTGGCACACTATCCATAGCCAAAACAGTGACTTGCTTGGCAGCTAGTTTTTGCATTAATGCTTCATTTTGCGCTGGCCAAATAAAGCTGATTAAACAGGCGCCTGATGTTAATAGGTCGATTTCTTCTATATCTAGCTCAATGTTGTACTCAGGAGCTCGTACTTTCATAATTATGTTGGATTGCTTCCAAAGCGTTCGAGTATCGGCTATGACTTCAACACCCACTTCTTTATAGGCTTCATCTGAAATATCAGCGTTAAGTCCTGCGCCACTTTCGATGCTTACAGAAAATCCCAGTTTCATGATTTGCGTAGCCGCTTCTGGGGTTGTTGCTACGCGTTTTTCACCTTGGTGGATTTCTTTAGGTATACCAATCTTCATACAGTCTCCTGTGAGTGTTATTTACAGCATAATAACTAGCAATAAGGTTTTTGGTGGAAGCTTAAACTTAAGCTGTTGAGCATAGGTGATTAGGCTTTTATTTTCAATAAAAAAGTAGCTCTAAGCTTATCTTATCTTTATGTTTTGAATTTAAGTCCATCAGGTTGATCTATCGTTAAACCAGTCTACCGTGTTATTGTTTAAAGTAAGTTAAAATTTTGGAGATTAATTTTTAAGGTATTTTAACCAGATGAAATTTTTTTAAAAATTATTGTATTGTAATGCTTTTGCAGGTTATTGATGTATTGCTCAAAAGATTTTATTGAAACGAATGAAGGTCTTATTTTTGCTGTAGTGGCCCAAGGTTCAGAAAATGGCAAGGTACTGTGTTTTTTGCGTTACATTAAAAGGGATTTTGGATGGGTTAAGGTTTCTACTGAGCAGGCAAATGCTTTTCTTGAACAGAATTATCCCGATTATTTACATTACTCGTCTGTTTTAGATGCCTATTTGCACGCAGTAGTTATTGAGAAAATTGTTAAGCACCATCGCCCTAAACAGCGGCTGCAAGAAATTCTAATGAAAAAGCAATCGGATATAATTGAAGATGATCTTTTTCAGCTTTGCGTTTTATTGCAAAAAGCGGGGCTGGATTTGTCTGAAATAGGAGTGACAGGATCCTTGTTGGTTGGTGTGCAGAAGAAGGGATCTGACATTGACCTGATTTGTTACCAGCGCCATGTTTTTCATCAGTGCAGATTTATTATTCGTGATCTTATACAACAGGATAAGCTTCAAGAGCTGAACGACAATGATTGGCGGGAATCTTATCAACGCCGCTCCTGTGATTTAAGTCTGATGGAGTACGTTTGGCATGAAAAGCGTAAAACTAACAAAGCGATAATTAATGGTCGAAAATTTGATTTGAATTTTGTGGATAATTTGTTGCATACCCCTGCAATAAATTATCAAAAATGCGGAGCGATTACCTTGCAGTGCATAATAACTGATGATATTCATGCGTTCGATTATCCGGCGGAGTTTAAAACAGATCATGAATGTTATGGAACCATAGTTAGTTTTAGTGCGACTTATACAGGACAAGCTACTAAGGGTGAAACAGTGGAAGTATCAGGTTTGGTAGAGCAAACGAAGGAAGGGTTGAAACGTATAGTTGTAGGTTCCAGTCGTGAAGCGCCTGGCGAATATATAAAAGTTATCCGTGCTTAAATTAAATAATTTCTCTGCTGTTATTTTTGACATGGATGGGCTTGTTTTGGATACTGAAGCAACCTACCTTATTGCTTGGCAGCAGGCAGCAAAAGAATTGGGTTATGGTCTTTCTGAAACCTTTTGTCGATCGTTGTCCGGATTGCATTATCAGGATGTCGAACTTAAACTAACAGCCTATTGCGGCGCTGAGTTAAACATGCCTATATTCAATAGGTTAAGTGGTATTTTTTGGCGTGAATACGTTAATATTTATGGAATAAATATTAAACAGGGCTTTGTTGAGTTAATGGATTTTATTGTGCAGCAGGAAATTCCTTATTGTTTGGCAACCAATAGTTCGGCAATTACTACGTATGAATGTCTTGAATTTGCAGGAATAAAAGAGGTTTTTTCAACTATTATCAGTCGTGATAATGTTGATTATGGTAAGCCGGCGCCGGATATTTTTTTAAAAGCGGCTGATTTGTTAGAAGTCCCTATTCATAAATGTTTAGTTTTGGAAGATTCATATGCAGGAATAGAGGCGGCATCTAGGGCCGGTGCTTTTTCAGTTCTTGTGCCATCTTCAGGATTAATTGACCCTTTAGCTATTGAGCTTTGTGATGTGATGATGACTGATTTGTACCATACGCTCGATTACCTTAAATGCGAAAGATGAGTAAGGTGAGTAAGGTGAGTAGATATTGCTCAGATTAAAATTTTAAATCTGAGACACCATATAAGGCACTTGTTAAGTTCGCCCATCAATTTAGTTAATACTGTATAATTTGTCGTATTTTTGGTAATACAACACACCACAATAGTGATAGATCAATACTCAAAAGTCTCAGTGATTGCCCCAGCTCGATTGCATATGGGGTTTATTGATTTAAGTGGATCATTAGATCGGCACTTTGGCAGTATTGGTATAGCATTGAATGAGCACGCCACACGCTTATCGGTAACAAGTGGCGAAAGGCGTCTTATTACTGGACCTTCTGCTGAGCGTGCTGATAAGTGTTTGACGATGATGTGTCAGGCTTTAAATGTCTCTGATAAGCTAACAGTCACAATTGAAACAGCCATTCCTGAGCATGTTGGACTGGGCTCCGGCACTCAAATGTCGTTGGCAATAGGCTCCGCACTCAATGCCTATTATGGGTTGGGGTTAACGGTACGAAATATAGCTGCATTGATGGATAGAGGGTTGCGATCAGGCATTGGCATTGGCATATTTGAGCAAGGTGGGTTGGTGGTTGATGGAGGGCGTGGCGAAAAAACCATTACGCCGCCTGTAATAGTTCATCTCGATATACCAACGGCTTGGCGATTTATTTTAGTTTTAGATAGTCGTGGGCAGGGTCTTCATGGACAGCAAGAGGTAGAGGCATTTAAAGTACTACCACTTTTTTCAAGGCATGAAGCCGAGCGATTATGCTATTTATTATTGATGCAAGGTTTACCGGCTGTGGCTGAAAATAACATTGTTAGTTTTGGTGATGTTATTAGCCAATTGCAACGCTCCGTTGGGGATCATTTCTCTGCAGCTCAGGGTGGTGTTTTTACTAGCCCTGAAGTTGCAATTGCAATGAACTGGTTGGCTGAGCAGGGCGCAGTTGCAATAGGCCAGACCTCATGGGGTCCTACCGGATTTTGTGCAATTGATGGTGTGCGGCTAGCTGAAGTAATTACCCAAGAGGCTGTGCAGAAATTCTCACATTTTAATAACTTGAGTTTTGTTACTGCAAGTGCGCGTAATAGTGGTGGAGATGTGTTTGTCATTTAGATTCCTGACTTGAATTCGTCTACATATTCAGTCTTTTGATAGATTGCATCATAGATTAAGGAGGCAACAGATGAGCGATCATGAAGATATTCAAGATTATCTCGCTGACGTTGTAAGCTTGTTAGCTCGGCATAAATTGGTAGAAGGTTTGGTTCATAGGCAGGACATGCGAAGGCATGAGCTCGTAGAAACCTTGGTGTATAAACAAAATAGGGTTGAGTTCCAAAGGCTCCTTGATCAATTAGGATATCAGCTCATAGCTCGTATTCTTGAAGCATTATCTGTAGAGGATCGTCAAATTGTTTGGCATTTGCTCCGTGAGGAGCGAAAAGAGGATATCCGTAGGGAGATTTCTGACACTATTCGTACCGAGTTTGTAGTTGAAAATAAGCCGCGAAGTCGGAGCATGCAAATTCGGGTATTTGATCTATACGAAGGTCGTCTCAGACAAATTCCTATAGAAACTAAAGAAGACTTGGCTCATGTTAAGCCTATTTGGATTGATTTAGTGATGCCTGAGGATGAGCATCTTGCTTGGGCAAGAGATATTTTCGGTGTTGATTTGCCTAATCCAAGTGAGTTAACTGATTTGGAAACAAGTGCTCGTTTTTATGTGGAAGATAACGGAGAGGTGCACTTGCATTCTGATTTTCTTCTTGATCGTAAAGATGAATCGCGAAATGTCCCTGTTGCATTTATTTTAAATAAGGACACTTTGTTTTCAGTTCGAAGTAAGGAATTGCCCGTTTTTCGTTTGCAGAGATTGCGCGCAAGGGCAGAGTTCGGGTATGTATCAGAAGCGAAAGATGTTTTGTTGGATCTTTTTGCCGCAGAGGTAGAATATTCTGCAAATGCGCTGGAAGATGTTTATACAGAACTGGAGGAGGTAGGTCGGCAAGTATTCAGATCCCATATGACTGATGATGAGGCTGCCAAGATTCTTGCTGCGATTGCAGAAGAAGAGGATCTCAATGGTCGTATTCGGCGCAATGTTTTGGATACGCGCAGAGCTTTATCTTTTTTGATGCGAGGTAAGTTCCTTTCGGAAACTCAGCATAATGATGTCAGAGAAATTCTACGTGATATTGAATCTCTGGATGGACATACGGCTTTCCTTTTTAACAAAATCAACTTTCAAATGGATGCGACGGTTGGTTTTATTAACGTTAACCAAAATAAGGATATAAAGCGGCTGACCATTATTAGCGTCGTTTTTATGCCGCTTAATGTGTTGGCGGGTATTGGTGGTATGTCTGAGTTTACTATGATGACAGCTGGCGTGCCATGGACTATAGCTTATGGTAGTTTTTCTGTCGCCTTAATAACGATAGGGTGGCTTACTTTTGCGGGGTTGCGGTTTTTAGAAAAGCGTAAAATAAAAAATAATTCTATAGCTAACCGTTAGGATTCTTTGAGCTTGATAAAGGTTGAGTGAGTATAGCTAATAAAAGACAGCAAGTTTTTTATTCGGTTTCGTAGGTTACTTCGCTAAAAATGATTATTCCTGAATACGTTCTTATTATCGCCAATTCTGGACGTATGTTGGCCCAGGCAGCAAAAAATGTTGGTTTAAAACCTTTAGTGATTGATATTTTTGCGGATATTGATACACGGCAATACGCTTATGCTTTTCAGCAAGTAACTTCTCTTTCGGAGCAGGATTTAATACCCGCAATTGATCATTTTATCCAGATTTATGGAGTTGAGTCGGTTATTTATGGTAGCGGTTTTGAATATTATCCTCATAGCTTAAATTATTTGAGTAAACGTTTGCTAGTGCTGGGCAACTCAAATGATGCTTTTTGTAAACTACAAAATAAGCCCTATTTTTTTTCTAGCCTTGATAAGTTAAGCCTGCCCTATCCTGATGTTCGTTTTATGCCACCCAATGATCTACGTAAGTGGTTAGTCAAGCCGATGCAAGGGCAGGGTGGTTTGGGCATTAAGCGCTATATTCTAAAAGAATCCACAGAACCAGCGGATTATTGGCAAATATTTCAAGAAGGCACTCAGCATTCTGTATTGTTTTTGGCGACTGAAAAAGAAGTGCAGGTAATTGGGTTTAATACGCAATGGAGTATTTCTTTGAGTCCCAGTCAAGAGTTTATGTTTTCAGGTGTTATGAATAGCAGTGAACTGCCCAATAACCAGAAACTACGGATAGCCGGTTGGCTGAAAAAATTAGTCTCTCTGTTTAGTCTGAGAGGATTGAATTCATTAGATTTTATACAAGATGGCGATAAAAGTTTCATTTTGGAAGTTAACCCACGCCCTTCAGCAAGCATGCAGTTATATAATGATTCATTATTAATGAGTCATATTAAGGCGTGTCAGGGTGAGTTGATAGATTGTTATCCGCTTAAGGGTTATTCGGGCTATCAAATTGTCTACGCAACTGAGGATGTCACGATACCGGATGGTTTTGAGTGGCCCGAGGGATATGTAGATCTGCCTGCATGTGGTGTGACTTGTCGCACAGGTCAGCCTATTTGCAGTATTATTACGCATCAAAAGCAAGCTAGTTCAGTTATGAATGAGCTACAGATTAAACAACTTAATTTACTAAAAGGTTTTAACACTCATGGAATATAAAGCTAGCGTTAATAAATTGACTCAGCCTCTCGTAACGTATTTGATTGATAATGCAGATAAGTTGCGTGTAAATGTAGAAACCATGGCAAATGGTTGTAACATTGTAGATGCCGGTATTAAAGTACCTGGCGGTCTTGAGGCCGGTCGTATCATTGCTGAAATTTGTTTGGGTGGTATGGGTACGGTGAGCATAAGTCATAGTACTTATACGGATAACTGGCCATTGTCAGTTAATGTGCATACGGGCAATCCGGTTTTGGGTTGTTTGGGCAGCCAATATGCAGGCTGGAGCTTGTCGCATGAAAAATATTATGCATTAGGTTCCGGTCCTGCACGAGCAATGGCAACTAAATTAAGAGATGGTAAGCAAGAGCCAGTTGAAGAGCTCTATAAAGAGTTGGGTTATTTTGATGAAGCTGAGGCAACAGTTTTGGTTATTGAAAATGATGCGCTTCCTCCATTAGCTATTATTGAAAAAGTTGCCGCGGCTTGTCATGTTGATCCGTCAAAACTGACTATCATTGTTACGCCTACCAGCAGTTTGGCAGGTGCTGTTCAAGTGGTGGCGCGTGTGCTGGAAGTGGCCATGCACAAGGCACATGCTTTGCATTTCCCCTTGGAAAATATAATAGACGGTAGTGGTAGCGCGCCAATTTGTCCGCCGCACCCAAACTTTGTTAAAGCAATGGGGCGTACAAATGACGCCATTTTGTTTGCGGGTCAGGTACATTTATTTGTTAAAGGCTCTGATGAAGCAGCAGAAAAATTAGCCAAGGAATTGCCTAGCTCAACTTCCAAGGATTACGGCAAACCATTTGCAGAAATTTTTAAGCAATATGAATACGATTTTTTTAAGATTGATGCCATGCTGTTTAGTCCGGCTAGTGTGATTGTTACAGCGGTTGATTCCGGAAAAAGTTTCCGAGCAGGACAGTTAGATAACACTTTGTTGGATCAATCGTTTGGAATGTAAGAAACAAGGAAATGTTTTATTACATCCTTTATTGACCAGTCGCTTTGGGATGTACTTATAAAAATGGGACATATAGTTATTTTTACAGATGATCCTGGCTGGCATGGTAAGCAGCTTCGCCTTGCTTTTGCTAATTTGGGTTATAACAGTGATTACGTTTCTTTGACGCAATGTTCGTTTACTATTGAACCAGGCATGAACCCGATTAGTATTCCTGGCTTTCAACGAGCCTTACCCGATGCTGCTTTTGTTCGTGGAGTGCCTGGCGGCTCATTAGAAGAAGTCGTGTTATATCTGGATTTTCTTCATGCATTAAAAGTCATGAATATTCCAGTTTATAACGATGGATATGCAATAGAGCGTAGTGTTGATAAAGGCATGACCAGTTTTTTATTGCATAATGCAGGATTACCTACCCCTTTGACGTGGGTTTTACGTAACAGAGAGGATGCTTTAAGTATTGCTGAAATTGAATTGAAAAAAGGCAATCTATTGATTAGCAAGCCTTTGTTTGGATCTCAGGGTGAGGGTATTCGGCGAATAGAAAAAATGACGGATTTATTCTGGTTGACTAATAGTCATGGCGTATATTATTTGCAGCGATTTGTGCATTGTTCGGGAGTAGGCTTTTCTGAGAACCGTGTGTTTGTTATTAATGGTCAGGTTGTTGCGGCGATGCGTAGGCGAGGAAAGTCCTGGTTGAATA
>CAJAHC010000372.1 GCA_903939355.1 uncultured Methylococcaceae bacterium
AGTCGGTATGAATAAGCCTCCATTGACAACAAAAGACATGTAAGCAGCATATAAAGTGCTTTTGTCCTTTATCGTAATTGTCAATATGCCTGGTCTTGACGTGGAGTCTGTCATGAGGGATTGTTTATGTTAAAATTGTTCCATTGTATTAGAATTTCTTCGAACATTGCGTGCTTATTTATCGGAGTATTTAGTCTATCCTGACACTCGAGAATTAAGTCGTACAATGTATAAAGGTTTTTCAATTCCACTTTTTGTGCAAGCTCTGTTAATGATTCTGTTAAATCCGGATTATAGAGCTGGTCATCGTTTGTTTGATAATGACATTTAATAATGTCGATAATCCAAGATGTTATCCAGAATAGTAGCAGTATTTCTGGCAGTTTATGCCAATCTTCAGCGACAATGACTGGGTTTTGTTTTTTATTAGCAATATCTATCCATGTTTTAAAGCATGAATTACGAAGAGTTAATGTTTTATTGTTAATATAACTTAATGCTAAAAATGGCGAGCCTTGAGTTATATTATATATAGCTAATACTTCTTTTTTTAGCGGTTCAATATTTTGTTCTTTTAACCAAGAAGTGACAGTTTCAATATTAGGTTTAGGTAAGCATAACTTTTGGCAGCGGCTAATAATAGTCGCTGGAAGATGAAAGGGTTTGTCACTTACCAGTAATATAACTGTGCGCTCTGTAGGTTCTTCCAAACATTTTAAAAATGCGTTAGCGGCTGAATTATTCATCAGTTCAGCGGGATTTACGATGACGATGCGGTTCGCCTCAAATTGAGGTTTTAATGTTAGGCGAGTCACTAGATTGCGAATTTGTCCAATATTGATGCCTTTGCCTGGCTCTTCTGGTGTTATGTTGATTAAATCTGGATGTGTTTCGGCTTTAAGAAGCAAGCAAGAATTGCAGTTACCACAATTTAAGCCATTAATTTGGGGTTTGCTGCAAAGTAGTGAGAATGCAAATTGATTAGCTAAATGGAGTTTTCCAAGTCCTTTGCTTCCAGTAATAAGTAAAGCCTGAGGAATACGATTTTGTTGTCTATAATCGCAAAGGTGGGTCCAAATTTTCTGGTGCCAAGGCATTATACTCATTGAAAAAAGGTCTCAAGAATTTCGGCCAATTCCTTTTGTACATGGGCTAACGGTTGGTTGGCGTTTATTAACTTTATGCGCTCAGGGTATTGTGCTGCCTGAGATAGATAAGATTGCCTTACTTGTTCGAAAAAAATGGTTTTTTCAGCTTCAAAGCGATCAAGATTAGCTCGTGCTTTTGCTCGTGCTAAGCCAATTTCTATTGGGGCATCTAGTAATATTGTTAAATCTGGTTTTAGGTTGCCTTGTACTAGATTCTCTAGCCATTCAATAGTAAATTTACTTATATTTCTTCCGCCACCTTGGTAAGCGTAAGTGGCGTCAGTAAAACGGTCACAAAGCACCCAGTTGCCTTGTGCCAAAGCGGGCTCGATGACGTGTTTTATATGCTGAGCACGAGCGGCAAAAATCATCAATAATTCGGCTTGTTCTGTAATTGTTTCACCCTCTTTATTAAGTAATAATTGGCGTATTTTTTCTGCCAGTTCTGTTCCTCCTGGCTCCCTGGTTAAAGCTACAGTAACTTTATATTGCTGCAAGCATGACTTTATAAAAGCCAAATTAGTTGTCTTACCTACACCTTCTCCACCTTCAAGTGTGATAAATTTACCTCGTATCATTTCTGCTTCCTTTGAAATTGATTGACAGCTTGATTATGCTCGCTCAAGGTAGCAGAAAATTGGTGCGTGCCATCTCCACGAGCTACAAAATATAAATTATTGCTATTGTCTGGATGCAATGATGCATTGATTGCTTCACGTCCGGGCATTGCGATTGGTGTTGGAGGTAATCCTTTAGTTTGATATGTATTGTAAGGGGTAGTTGTTTTTAAGTCTGTGGAGCTAATATTTCCCTTATAATTGTCACCCATACCGTAAATAACGGTTGGATCTGTTTGAAGTAACATACCTGTTTGTAGTCTACGTATAAAGACCCCTGCTATGAGTGGTCGTTCGGTAATTTGTGCAGTTTCTTTTTCTACAATTGACGCAAGTATCAAAGCATCATAAGGTGTTTTTAAGGGTAAATTGTCAGCTTTATGTCGCCATTCATCTTCCAATACCGTTAGCATTTTATCATGAGCTCTTTTTAATAAGACAACGTCAGAAGTATGTTTTTCGAAATAATAGGTATCTGGAAAAATAAGTCCTTCAGGTAATGAGTAAGGTTTATCAAGATACGTTTCTGCGTTTTGCTTAACAGGTATCATTTGTGCCATTATTTGGTCAAATTTGATGTGTTGTATGCTGTGATCTAGATTGGGATTGTTTTCAATTTCCTTTGCTATTTCGTTAAAGCTCCATCCTTCAGGAAAAGTTATGGTGTGTTGTTTGGTTTTGCCTTGTACAAGCATATCTAATATTTCAGGAAGGGTAATGCCAGATTTTAATTCATATTCTCCCGCCTTCAGGCTTTTAAATGATTTTTTTTGAACAGCAATAACTTCAAACCAAAACGGTTTAAAGTTTACGTTATGGCCTAGTAGTTCGTTAGCAATTTGATTAAAAGTAGCGCCCTTGTCAATTTCTATTGTAACGGGGCCTGCGACAACGACAGGTGAACTCGAGGCTATTTTGAAATCACGCCAAGCCCAGTTACATATTAAAAATAAAGTAATGAAAATAAATATGATGATTCTAATGATCACCGCTAGCCACCTTGATTATGGAATTGAGCCAGTTTATTTTGGAGTTGCCGCGTTTTTAAGCCGACGTTAAAGTATCTCTGGTCAATTTGCTTTATTGGCCAAATGCCTACAATTGAGTTGCAGACGAATATCTCTTCGGCAGATAGGAGTTCTTTTTTAGTAAATGCATGTTCTTCTACTGGAAAACCCGCCTCAAAACATATTTCTATTATAATGCCACGCATAATTCCCTTAACGCCCGAGAATGCCAATTCTGAGGTATAAAGTGCATTGTTTTTATAATAGAAAAGATTAGTCATTGTTCCTTCAATGATATGCTCATTAATATCAAGCATAATGCCTTCTTGAATAACGGGACTGCTCCACTCAGATCGAGCCATTATTTGCTCAAGTCGATTTAAGTGTTTAATGCCTGCTAATAGTGGATTTAAGCCTAAGCGAGTGTCGCAAAAACGAGCGACTATGCCTTGCTCTTTGAGGCTGTCTGGATAATTTGGAGGTGGATGTAAGCTGAAGACACGCGTGGTATTAACATTATCTGGCAGACGATAACCTCTCCCGCCTGATCCGCGAGTAAGAATTAGTTTAAGGATGGCATTATCCGATTCTTTGGATAGTTGATGGGCTTCAGCGATCAGGAGCTCAA
>CAJAHC010000373.1 GCA_903939355.1 uncultured Methylococcaceae bacterium
AGTTCACCTATCAGTAATAATACCAATATCGATCTCAATCATTGCCTGTTCGACAACTGACACTATTGACTCAAATGTGAGGTCAAGTGAAACCAATCCAAGAGGATCAAAAGTAAGTGTTGGTAATTTCAAATACAATATAGGTGATAAGGGACCTGCAGGTGGGTGGATTTTTTTCGTCGATCGCTTTAATGACTATCCAAGTTTTGATTATTTGGAAGCGGCTCCTGAAGTTGCCAGCTCAGGCGTTGTATGGGCAACAACTACAGCTACCTGTTATGACGAATCTGATGCCCTCATAAATTGTCAGTCGGGTAGTCTTTATCACAATGCCAATCGTAAGGGAGAACAGTTATTGTCTCAAAATGTTGGTATGGGTCTGGCCAATACAAAAGCTATCATAGCCCGACATAATGCGGGAACTGTTCCAAAATCGGGTTATGCAGCAGGCCTCGCTGATAGTTACAGCACTATAGTTAATGGCGTTAAATTTGATGATTGGTTTTTGCCTTCTGCAGGCGAAGAACAATTAATGTATACCAACTTGGAGCAAGTAGGTGTAGTTCAGTTTTCGCATTACGATGATTGGAGTTCTTCTGAGGTTGAAAGCGATACTGCTTGGTATCCTGATTATGACGCGGAGCTAAGTACAGGTGCCAATAAGTTTTTTACCAATGCTGTAAGAGCGATTCGTGCTTTTTAACGCTATAGCGTCTCAAAAAAAATGTTTATTTCCTCTATTCTTTTTGAATAGGGATGTAACTAATAAATGAATACGATGCGGTTTATAAGTCGACGTTTCGAATTATTAGCGCTATTTTTTCTAGCTCTTGGTGTGTCGGCCGGTGTTCAGGCTATTGATATAATAGCTTTTAATAAGGCAGAGTTGGCCAAGCACAATGAATATAGACGTTTGTCAGGTGTGCCACCGCTAACTTATAGTTCAATCTTGGCAGCCATTGCTCAGAAGTACGCCGAGTTAATGGTAAAAACGAACAGCTTTCAGCATTCTGGTGCAGCGAATATAGGTGAGAACCTTTACAGTTGCACAGTCACTCCTAATGGAGAGTGTTTGGTACCTGGTGCCGCGACAGAAGCGTGGTATAGTGAAATTGAAGAGTACGATTTTGCGTCGCCAGGTTTTAATCCGCGTACTGGCCATTATACGCAAGTTGTATGGAAAGCAACGATAATGGTGGGTTGTGGATACGCCATTACCTCGACATCAAAAAATAATACTTCTATTTCGTATGTGGTCTGCAATTATTCACCTCCGGGAAATTATGTGGATTACTTTAGTGGTAATGTCCTGAGGCCGAACGAGTAATAAAAACAATGCATCTGTAAAGTGCCCTTCTTATTGTTTTGCTGTGTAAAATATAGGCTATTATGTCGAATAGCATGATTGCTCAATTTTTAATAGCGTTGTTAGATTTATTATTTTGATTTTTAAATGAGTAGGTATTAATGAAAGGCATTATTTTAGCGGGTGGTAGTGGCACACGTCTTTATCCCATTACCAAAGGTGTTAGCAAACAATTGACACCCATTTACGACAAGCCGATGATTTATTATCCCTTGTCTGCGTTAATGCTGTCGGGCATCACTGAGATATTGATTATTTCAACGCCTAATGATTTACCTCGCTTTGAAGAATTGTTAGGTGATGGCGCAGATATAGGTTTGTCATTTTCTTATAAGGTACAACCATCACCTGATGGTTTGGCGCAGGCTTTTATATTGGGAGAAGACTTTATAGGCGATGATGATGTCTGCATGGTACTGGGCGATAATATTTTTTATGGACATGGATTGGTTGAAATGTTGGCCAATGCTGTTGTCAATGTAACCAAGCATAAAAAAGCAACGGTGTTTGGTTACCATGTTAAAGACCCTGACCAATACGGCGTTGCCGAGTTTGATGATAACGGTAATGTATTGAGTATTGAAGAAAAGCCGCTCAAGCCAAAAAGTAATTATGCTGTCGTGGGTTTGTATTTCTACCCCAATAGTGTGGTTGATATAGCTAAAAACATTAAGCCTTCATATCGCGGTGAACTGGAAATTACCACTGTCAATCAAAAGTATCTTGATCAAGGGAATTTAAAAGTTGAATTAATGGGTCGTGGCTTCGCTTGGCTGGATACTGGAACTCATGAATCGTTATTAGAAGCCTCCAACTTTATTCAGACTATTGAGAATCGGCAGGGTTTAAAAGTAGCCTGTATTGAAGAGATTGCTTACGAGATGGGTTATATTTCCCAAGAACAACTAATCCAATTAGCCCAGCCACTATTAAAAAATCAATATGGACAATATTTGTTAACTCGAGCTAAGGAAGTAGCACAGACAAAATGAATTTTATACAAACTAATATTCCCGATGTCATTATCATTGAACCTGCTGTTTTTGGTGATGAGCGTGGTTACTTTAGTGAAACCTTTCGCCAAGACAAACTGGATGCATTTTTAGGGTTTAGCGTGGGTTTTGTTCAGGACAATGAATCAAAATCCGGTTATGGTGTGTTAAGAGGCTTACATTATCAGTTACCACCGGCCGCCCAAACCAAATTGGTCCGTGTTATTAAAGGCAAAGTGCTAGATGTGGCTGTCGATATCAGAAAAGGAAGCCCTACCTTTGGGCAGTATGTTGCTGTTGAGCTTTCAGAGCAAAACAAGCGTCAGATGTTTGTACCTCGTGGTTTTGCGCATGGCTTTGTAGTATTGGCAGAGGAAACTATTTTTGCTTATAAAGTAGATAATTATTATTCGCCGGATAACGATAGAGGCATCGCTTTTAATGATAAAACCTTAGCGATTGACTGGCAAGTCAGTCAAGACAACTTACAATTATCTACAAAAGATACCCTTCAGCCAAACTTGGATAAGGCTGAATTATTTGATTTTAGGTGTAATTTATATGCCTAAAACTATTCTGGTTACTGGTGCAAAGGGGCAACTTGGCACTGAGTTGCAACACTTAAGCTCTTTATACTCTGACTTTGCTTTTACGTTTATTAGTCGCCAAGAGTTAGATTTAAGTGATTCAATGGCGATACAGAACTGGTTTAAAGATAGGCGCTTTGATTTCATCATTAATTGCGCTGCCTATACAGCTGTTGATAAAGCGCAAGTAGAGCCAGATTTGGCGAGAGCCATTAACAGTAGTGCAGTTGAAACACTTGCGTGTATTGCCAGGGAACAAAATAGTGCCATGTTACATATCTCTACAGACTATGTTTTTAATGGCAAACACTACATGCCATATGTAGAGACTGATCTAGCCGATCCGCAGGGTATTTATGGACAAACCAAGCGGGAAGGGGAGTTGGCTATGCTGGCCATTAATCCCGCAAAATCGATTATCATAAGAACCTCTTGGGTTTACTCACGTTTTGGTAATAACTTTGTCAAAACCATGCTACGTTTGGGTAATGAACGACAAGAACTAGGCGTCATTTATGATCAGGTGGGCACACCTACCTCGGCAAGTGATTTAGCACTAACTCTGCTTGCGATTATCCAACACCCAAAATTGGGATCATTAACTACGACAGAAATCTATCATTTCAGCAATGAAGGCGTTTGCAGTTGGTATGATTTTGCCAAAGTTATCTTTGAGTTTTCAGCGATTACGTGCCATGTTAAACCCATCGAAACCAAAGACTATCCAACGCCGGCCACCCGCCCGCCCTACAGCTTGTTGAACAAGGCCAAAATAAAAACAACATTTGACTTAACCATTCCTCACTGGAAAGACAGCCTATTGGATTGTCTCCAGAGTTTAACCGGAAGCGAACACCCATGAAATCTATTTTAATTACTGGTTGCGCCGGCTTTATTGGTAGCAACTTTGCGCCTTACTTTTTAAACAAATACCCTGAATATCACTTGGTTAATCTGGATGCTATGACTTATGCTGGTAATCCCGATAATCTGGATGAAATAGACGGCAATGCCCGTTATACATTCATCCACGGAGACATTTGTGACCGCAACCTACTGGAGCAATTGTTTGCCGAACATGATATACAGGGTGTTATCCATTTTGCCGCTGAAAGTCATGTCGACAACTCCATTAAAAATCCTGGAGTGTTTATACAGACTAACGTCAATGGTACCTTTACCTTGATTGACGTCGCCTATAAATACTGGATGGAAAAGCCGTTTGTTTTTAAACCCAGTTATGAAACGTGTCGTTTCCATCATATTTCAACCGATGAAGTATATGGAACCTTGGGTGAAACAGGCTTGTTTACAGAGGAAACCCCTTACGCCCCCAACTCGCCGTATTCAGCCAGTAAAGCCGGCAGTGATATGATTGTCCGGAGTTATTA
>CAJAHC010000374.1 GCA_903939355.1 uncultured Methylococcaceae bacterium
AGCATTAAGTAAATAGAAATACACGCTCTTAATTATTGCCTTAAGTCTTTAACAACACGAACTACTTCTTTATCATCGGTCATACTTTCTATAGTAAAGTCCAGTTTCTTAACCAGCGATAACATCGGTTTGTTAATGACCAGTACTTCACCTTCAAAAAACAAAATACCTTTGGTTTTGGCTGCTTGAATTAGGGCTTTTAGTAGTCTAAAACCTATCCCTAAGCGCTGACAATCATCAGTAACTACCAAGGCAAACTCTGCTGAGTTACCATCTGGGTTCATAACATAACGACCTACGCCGATTTCACAAGGGATGTTTTTATCTTCAGTGACGGCAACAAAAGCCATTTCGCGGTCGTAATCAATTTGTGTGAAACGGATAATCATTTCCGGCGTTAATTCTTGTAGCGCCTGCATAAAGCGAAAATATTTTGTGCGTTCGGACAGGCGATTGAGAAAGTTTTTTTCTAAAGTAGCATCTTCGGGGCGAATGGGTCGAATCAATACGTTGATGCCGTTGGTTAACTGAAAATGTTGGGTTAATTGGTAGGGATAAGGGTGAATCGCCATGTGTGAATAGGGATTCAACTGATTGGATAGTTGAACTTTAATGCGTGCATCAACCGCTATCACAGCTTGATCATCCACTATCAGCGGATTGATATCCAATTCTAAGATTTCTGGTAATTCACTGACCATGGTTGATATATTTAGAAGTACATCAATCAGTGCTTTTTTATTGGCTGGCGGTAATTGCCTGAATGCTTGTAGATAGGTCGAGGCCTTGGTTTTGGCAATCATTTGTTCAGCCATGTAGGCGTTAAGCGGAGGCAGTGCAACGGCATTATCTTTTAAGATTTCGACCAAGGTACCTCCCAAACCAAAGCTGATGGCTGGACCAAACACAGGGTCTCGGGTTACCCCTATCATTAGCTCCCGCCCATTTTTACTGCGGAACATGGGTTCAACCGTCATGCCTATTTCAGTTATTTCAGGGTATTTATGCTTAATGGCAGCGGCCATTTCTAAATAATCTCGGGCAATATCTTGAACACTATTAATATTAAGCTTAACGCCGTTTATATCAGATTTATGACTGAACTCTGCCATATTGATTTTTAATACGACCGGAAAACCTAATGTTTCTGAGGCAATCATCGCATCTTTCACATTTACAACTTTGATGGTTTGCGTGATCGGAATATTAAAGGCGGCCAGAATGGCTTTTGATTCTTGTGTCGTTAAAACTTGACGACCTTCTGAAAGCACGCGTTCAATAATTAAACGCGAGCCTTCTATATCCGGTTTTGCTAGTTCACTGGCCGGTAACGGTATTTGTTTAAGCAAAATTTGATTTTGGGCATATTTTGCTAAAAATGAAAAGGCATCTACGGCAACTTCGGGTGTACTAAAGTGAGCGACCTTGCTATGGGCAAAAAGATTTCTTCCTTCTTGAACTTTTGCACCACCCGTCCATGAAGCTAACACCGGCTTATTACTGGATTTGGCGCCTTCGATAATACTTAATGCAACTTGGGTAGGATTGGTCATTGCTTGGGGGGTTAAAATAACCAATATACCATCGACATTTTTATCTTTAAGGCAAATATCCAATGCTTTTTGATAACGTTCAGAAGTAGCATCACCCAAAATATCAATAGGATTGGCATGAGACCAATGCACGGGCAACGCATGGTTTAATGCGTCGATACTGTCTGGGCTTAATTCAGCCATCATTATGCCGACATCTTCGGCACGGTCGGTACTCATTACCCCCGGTCCGCCGGCGTTGGTAATAATAGCCAAGCGGTTTTTATGGACTACATAATTATTGGCTAAAACGCGAGCGGCTGAAAATAATTCGTTAATGCTATAGACTCTCACTACGCCGGCTCGGGCTATAGCGGCGTCAAAAACGTTGTCGCCCCCTACCATGGCTCCGGTATGAGACATAGCCGCTTTGCAACCGGCTTCATGACGGCCCGACTTGATTAGGATAACGGGTTTTAAGCGAGCAGCCGCTTTAAGGCCGCTTAAAAAACGACGAGCGTCTCGTATACCTTCTACATACAGCAATATGCCGGTGGTTTTAGTGTCGGTTGCCAAATAATCAAGGACTTCGCCAAAATCAATATCGGCTGCACCACCCATCGAAACGACGGTGGAAAAGCCAATATCCTGAACTTTAGCCCAGTCTAATATGGCTGTGCACACGGCGCCTGATTGAGATAACAATGCCAGATTACCGTCTTTAACGACGCCTTCTGCAAAAGTGGCATTAAGGGCCCCACTGGGGCGAATAATACCCAAACAGTTTGGGCCAATAATGCGTATATTGTAGTGGCGTGCAACATCCAGTATCTCTTGCTCCAGTCTTTTTCCTTCTGAGCCAAGTTCACCAAAGCCAGCCGAAATAATGATGACGGAGAGAACACCTTTTTCACCGCATTGCTGAATAATATTAACAACGCTGGTTGCCGGTGTGGCGATCACGACTAGATCTAAATCTTCAGGGATGGCATTTAAGTTAGGGTAAGCCGTTAACCCTAACACCTGTTTGTGTTTATTGTTGACAGGATAAAGCCCGCCTTTGAAGCCGGCTTCTTGCATATTGATTAAAAGCCGATAGCCAACGCTGTCTAGTCGTTCTGATGCACCAACGATAGCAACGGATTTAGGGGTAAAAAAACGGTTTAAATAATGGGGGCCCATTGATGCTCCATGATAAAAATTAAGGTAACAAAGACTAAGGTATGAAGCAGTTTTTCATGCGGTCCAATGAGTTACTTACTATTTTGTAGTCAATAGTGAATGATGCCATCAGCTTTATTTTTATTATAGAAAATAGTGCGTGTTGGGGTTATTTATGAAAGTGCTCAGATGGACATTTTTCCTGCCGTAGGCTTATGATTGGCCAATTATTGTTGCTAGCAAATAAAGTCAGCTTTTCATCAGGATCAACGGCAACTGGATGATCAACCCGGTTAAGTAAAGGCAGGTCGTTATGAGAGTCACTATAGAACCAACTACCTTGCAGGGTTTCAGTCGAGGTTTTTAACCATTCTTCCAGTAATTTTACTTTGCCTTTCTGAAAGCAGGGAATGCCATTAAAGCGCCCGGTAAATTTGCCGTCAAGAAATTCAGGCGTTGTAGCCAACAAATTTTCAATGCCATACAGATCAACAATAGGCTCGGTGACAAAGCGATTGGTTGCAGTAATCACCATCAATGTATCGCCTTTGTCTTTATGATGGGCGATTAATGCTTGGGCAGGTTTTAATAGTATAGGTTTGATAATAGTCTGGATAAATTGATCACGCCACTGATAAAGTTGTTCTGGATCGTTATTGGCTAGGGGCTGTAAGGAAAAGTGTAGAAATTCAACAATATCCAAGGTTCCATTTTTGTAATCGTCGTAAAATTTTATATTGGCTTTTTCATAAAGCTCTTTATTAACAATATGTTGGTCAACAAGAAATTGTCCCCATAAAAAATCACTATCATCCGCTATCAGGGTATTATCTAAATCAAAAATCGCTAAACTCACATTAAACCTGTCTTTAATAATTAAAAGGGCAGTGCACTCTGGCTTCTAGGGTTTTTTTGTGGAACAATGGACTCATTATAAACAATCTACCCTATATAGTGATTCTACCAGTTAGCAAGATTAAGATATAGGGCTGATAAAAGAGACAGGTTTTAACATGATAGACTCTAAAGGATACCGACCTAATGTCGGGATCATCCTTTGCAATGACGAGGGTCGTGTGTTTTGGGCAAAGCGGATGGGCGTAAACGCCTGGCAGTTTCCGCAAGGTGGAATAAATAAAGATGAAGACCCTGAAACAGCGATGTATCGAGAATTGTGGGAAGAAACAGGACTGCAACAGCAGCACGTCCAAGTGCTTGGACGGACGCGCTATTGGTTAAAGTATCAGTTGCCTGAGCGGTATATTCGTAAAAGCTCTATGCCTTTATGTATAGGGCAAAAGCAGATATGGTATATGTTACGCTTGATAGTTCACGATTCAACGGTACGATTTGATCATTGTGAAAAACCGGAATTTGATAGTTGGCGTTGGGTTGATTTTTGGGAGCCACTTAATGATGTGGTTTACTTTAAGCGTAAGGTTTATCAAAAAGCGATGACTGAGTTAGGTGCTATTCTTGCTATCGACTCAGTCCCAGTGAATGCGGCTGGCTTTTTGGCGAAAGAAGTTAAGCGACATCAGGAGAAAGAGACAAAGTCCAGATGAATTTGTTGTTATTTTGGTGACTTCTTAGCCCTATGGTTGATTTTTGGATGATGAGCTAAGCGCGAACATTTGGCGCAGACAAGGTCATTTAACGATAATAAAATTAAGAGAAAATAGTTATAGCCATTTGTTTTTTCTAAAGAATCTAAGAAGAAACGCCGATACACTAATAAAAAATACCCAAAGCAAAGGGTAACTCCAGCGCCATTTCAATTCTGGCATATACTCAAAATTCATCCCGTAAACGCCTGCCACAAAGGTTAATGGAATAAATATTGAGGCAAATACGGTAAGCACTTTCATTGTTTCATTCATTTTGTTACTAAGGCTGGAGAGGTAAATATCCAGCATGCCTCCTATCAGATCGCGGTGAGACTCGATGGCTTCAATAATTCGTATGGCGTGATCATAGACATCGCCAAAGTAGCGTTTTGTCTTTTCGTTGAGTAAAGACGATTCACTCCTATGAATGGCGGCAAGCAATTCGCGTAAGGGAGATATGGATCGTCTTAGGAAAATTAATTCACGTTTTATCTTTTGGATGCTTGCAAGCGTTTCTGCTGATGGGTCGGATAGTAACTTATCTTCAACGGATTCGATGAGTTCATCAAACGCATCTTGAAGAACAAAGTACTCGTCAACAACAGTGTCCATAATAATATAGGCTAAATAATCAGCCCCTAGTTTTCTTATTTGACTCTTATCATTTTCAAGACGATGTAAGATGGGGTCAAATAAGTTGTCGGGTTTTTCCATAAAGGTAAACACGAAATTGTCTAATACCAGCAAGCTGATTTGTTCATATTCGATATTAATTTTATTGCTCTGTAGAGAAATTGCTTTAATTACGATATACAGATAATCATCAAACTCTTCAAATTTAGGTCGTTGATGGGTATTAAGAATATCTTCAAGTACCAGCGGATGAATGTCAAAATAGTGTCCTATTGCCTCAATAATGGAAATATCTTTTAGGCCATCAATAATTACCCATGTTATGGCATCACTCGCTTTGTAGGGCAATAATTCTTCAATTGAATTAATAGGGTGTTTTTTTAACGTAGTTTCATTGTAATGGAGAACAGAAATTATGTGTTCATGTGGGTGTACTTCACCCACATGCACTAGGGTGCCGGGTGGTAGACCTGATTTATCAGAAGCAAAACTGAACGATTCAGACATGGATTGTCCTTTAGTGTATTGGGGTAGCTACTCTATTATAGAAAGTGGATGGGTTCTTTGGAAACGCCCCCCGCTTGTTCTTTAACTAATTTAGGAACCAGATAGCCCGGTAACATGGCCTGTAGTTTGTTGAGTATGGCAACTGCTGAAGATTCAGATACTTCAAAATGTCCAGTTCCTGTTGCTTTATCCAGCAAATGTAAATAATAAGGGATGACGCCGTGACTAAACAGCTGTTCACTTAAGTTGCTTAGTACAGTTGCATTATCATTTACGCCTTTCAATAATACCGATTGATTGAATAATGTAATATCTTTATTTTTGAGTAAATTAAAGGCGGCAATGACACGATGATTTATTTCATTAGCATGGTTGCAATGGACGACGACGATAATTTGTTTTGTACTTTGCGTTAAGATATTGGTTAATTCATGAGTGATTCGGGCTGGTAAAACGATGGGTAGTCGAGAATGTATTCGTATTCGTTTTAAATGCTTGATAGCGTTTAATTGAGTAAAAAGTTGCTTTAATCTTGCATCACTAAGTAATAAAGGGTCGCCGCCACTCAAAATTACTTCCGTTATATTAGGGTTGTCATGAATAAATTGGATGGCTTTGTTTTCATCTTGTTTGCCAAGCTGAAAGTCTTGATAAGGGAAGTTGCGGCGGAAACAATAGCGGCAGTTAATGGCGCAACTTCCTGTATTAATAAATAAAACCCGACCATGATATTTGTGCAATACACCTGATTGAGTTGCTGAGAGAAGGTCTCCAACTGGGTCATTGCTGTAGCCAGGATAAAGAATTAGCTCATCTTTAATGGGTAATACTTGTCGCAACAAAGGATCGTTCGGATCTCCTTTTTGCATGCTGGCGGCAAAACTTAAAGGCACGCGCAGTGGAAAATTTTTGGCAGCATTAACTGAAGTGGATAACTCATTCAGTGGCAAGTTTAAATAATTACATAAATTTTCAATGTTATTAAAGGCTTCAGCAAGTTGTTGTTGCCAATTTTTGGTAAAGTGCAGGGTTTCGCTAAGTTGTTCCGGCATGAAAGTAATTATTATAAGTTTCTATCAATTGTTGCCTCCATTATAATGGCTAAGTTTTATATTGTTTGTCATCTTGAGGATAAAATGGCCAGTTACAGTACTAATGAATTTAAATCTGGGTTAAAAGTCATGTTGGATAATGACCCCTGTGCAATTATTGAAAATGAATTTGTAAAGCCCGGTAAAGGGCAAGCCTTTAATCGGGTAAAAATCAGAAACCTTAAAACAGGCAGAGTGATAGAGAGAACTTTTAAGTCGGGTGATTCTCTGGAAAGCGCGGATGTTGTGGATGTTGCAATGCAATATCTTTATAGTGATGGTGAGTTTAGGCATTTTATGGTGCCAGATACTTATGAGCAGTACCAGTGTGATGAAAAAAAGGTGGGTGATTCCAGTAAATGGCTAAAAGATCAGGACTCCTGTACGGTTACTTTATGGAATGATGCGCCACTTTTGGTTACACCTGCCAATTTTGTTGAGTTAACTATTGTGGAAACAGATCCGGGTGTTCGTGGTGATACTTCAGGTGGAGGTGGCAAGCCAGCTACGCTGGAAACGGGTGCGGTGGTCAGAGTGCCATTATTTGTGCAGCAGGGTGAAGTCATCAAGGTTGATACCCGAACGGGTGAATATATATCCCGCGTAAAAGAATAGTGCTTAAAGATTGGCAGCCCATATGTTCTAAAGATGTGCTGCGCTTAAGAGCACAAGTTCTTGCCGATATAAGATATTTTTTTTCAGAAAGGGCTGTGCTTGAAGTAGAAACACCATTATTGAGTCATGGTAGTGGAACTGATCCTCAGCTTGACTTTTTCACTACTGAATTTGGTTTTCCGCCTTCACGGGATACGTTGTTCTTGCAAACGTCTCCTGAATTTGCCATGAAACGCCTGCTTGCTTCAGGAAGTGGTTGTATCTACCAGATATGCAAGGCGTTTAGAAATGGGGAGTCGGGTCGCTTTCATAACCCCGAGTTCACGATGCTTGAATGGTATCGGGTAGGTTTTACATTACCTGAGTTAATGAATGAAATCTCGGAGTTATTGACGATTTTATTTAAAGGGCGTAAGGATTTAAATTCACCACAACGGTTCAGTTATCAGGATATATTTCTACGTGATACGGGGTTAAACCCCCTGATATTTTCTTACCCAGACTATTGCGATTATGCGCAGAGTGTCGGGACGCCTGAGGCGGTCGGTTTATGTGGATATGATCATGGTTTATGGCTGGATTTTATTTTTAGTCATCATATTCAGCCATCATTGGGTCAAAATGCTATTTGCATGATTTATGGCTACCCTGCTTGCCAATCTTCATTAGCGCGCATTAACCAAGATAACTCTGAGATTACTGATCGTGTGGAAGTATTTATTAATGGTATAGAGTTGGGCAATGGCTATTATGAATTAACTGATGCGCAAGAGCAGTGTGCTCGATTTGATCAGGAGATTATTTATAGACAGGAAAAAAAGCGCCCTAGTGCAGTTAAGGATGAGTATCTTATCGCAGCTCTTGAAGAAGGTTTGCCGGAATGTTCAGGCATGTCGATAGGGCTTGATCGTTTGCTAATGTTATTAGCAAGTAGCGAAACGATTAACAATGTACTTAATTTTCCTGTCACTAGAGCTTAATATATTTCAATACTGACTGTGTTACAATTGCCTTATTTTTAATTTTTAGACCCTTACGC
>CAJAHC010000375.1 GCA_903939355.1 uncultured Methylococcaceae bacterium
ATATTTACTGAAGTTGAATCTTTCAAATGCAGATAATTCTTTAACAAGGTACAATCCTCCATCCAAATCATCAGAACCTAAGTAACCCGGATAACATGAAATATCCACCTGCAATTCAGGGTCTGTTTCTTCTGTATCTATTGGAACAAAATCTTGCATGTATAATCTCAAGTTTTTAAATCAATTTAAGTTTACTGAGAAGTACAACTTCTCCCACCACACTAACATTACAGCTTTATATTTCCTCTGACTCAACGAATATTAAATGCTCTTCGATAACCTTAAAATCATTTCTAGTGTCAGGATCTAAATACCATTTACAATGATGATTCTGCACATTATAAAAGATCACCCCTAATAGCGACTTTATGCTAAATATCTGCTGATGATTTAAAACTAATTGTCTTGGGACCTAAATATATCAACCTTAGTTTCTAAGCATTTTCTTAAGCTTAAATCATTAGCACCAACGCCAAACCAGCTCTCTGGTTTTTGAAAGAAATCCAAGCCACCGCCAATCTTTACTACCCAGCCATTATCTATGCGTATTTCACGGTCATGTAGATTTTCGTTTACCTTAACATCTAGGTTTACGTCAAACTCAAGAAGGCTTTGTTTTATATCTAGTAATCTTTCAGCCATTTCTTGTACATTGGTTTCATTATAATAACTGATAATTAACTCGATATTTCTAACAGAAGCTTGCTTTAAAACAGCTTCACAGAAACGAACAAAATTTTGAACCTGATGTGTCGCACGAATATAAGGATCTTCGACGACTACAGACTTTGCTCCAACAAGATAAGGTAAAATAATTGACTCATAACTAAACCATGTTGAATCATAATTAATGGTGAAATGCTGCTCTCGTAGTTTTGGGATACTTACTTCTTCTGCTACTTGTACTGCCGGTATATTTTGAATCACGGGCTCATCAGCTTTTCCCTGCACCTTCGTCTCAGGTTGATGGATTTCCCCTTGACCTTCATTATCACTACGCTCAACAAGCATACCTGATTTTTGAGGATATAAGGTCGCACTGGCCTCCACAGATTCAGGACAACGAACAATAACTTCCGCACCTTGGGCATTAAAGTAAGATAAATCAATTTTAGCAAACTCATCATCCGGTTTACGTTTGTTCATTTGCTCTTTAACTGGCCTACGCCCCTCAATTGCATATTCAATGTATTCTTCAAAGTCTTCATCAGAACAAACGCCATGCGGATGTAGCATCTTCATAACCGCAACGACCGTTTTTTTTAATGCCCTTCTCATCACGACCCTCAACATCTTTTCCTAATTTAATTCGTCTACTAACATCTTCATAGCGATTCGTATGCTTTAGCTGATAATGAAAGGCTTCGGCCAAATAGTCGGTAATAAAACCATAATTAGAGGTTAAAAATTCAGAACTATTTTTTAGCATTTCCCAGCCAGGGAAATAGGTGCAAAAACGATCCATAATCGCAAGATCAAATTCTTTGGGTAAGGGTGGAAAAATGCCGCTCCACATTTAGATTCTTTTGACGAAACTATAATTGCTTGTCTTCAATTGTACCCAAGAGACTTTATTTGAAAGTCTGGGGGTATGCACGGTATTATAGTTTCTATACAACCTCCAATGTGGAGTGAAGTAATTGACTAGTAACTGTCGACTAGCAATGTTATAGTGAAAAAAATTATGACAATCCTCATAACAACTCAATTTCATTGAAAAAGACAACTATGAAAGATATCAAAAATTATCATTTTAATGAACAGACCGACTCTGATCGACGATCTGTCTTAAAAAGCGCAATTGGCGTAGCACTCACAGGAGTGTTAGTTAGTTCTGGTGTAGGTGTGCC
>CAJAHC010000376.1 GCA_903939355.1 uncultured Methylococcaceae bacterium
ACCGGACATCGTAGAGAAAACTTTGGTCAAGGGATAGTCAACATTTGTTCAGCATTAAAAAAAATTGCCCTTGATAGACCAAACATAAATATTGTTTACCCAGTGCACTTAAATCCCAATGTGCTTAAACCAGTAAATGATTTGCTTGGTAATGTGAAAAATGTGTATCTCATTGAGCCGTTACAATATGAAGCGTTTATTTATTTGATGAGTTTATCTAAATTAATTATTACTGATAGTGGTGGAGTGCAGGAAGAAGCACCGAGTTTGGGTAAGCCTGTTTTGGTTATGCGTGATACCACTGAGAGACCTGAAGCGGTAAGTGCAGGTACTGTTAAATTGGTGGGTACCAATATACAAGGAATTGTTAGTGCTACAAATGAATTGCTGGATAACACTTTGGTATATGAAAGTATGGCCAAAGCACATAACCCCTATGGTGATGGGAAAGCGTGCGAACGTATTATTAGTTTTATGAAAGGATAATATGAATAAAATAAAAAAGGTTTGTGTAATAGGCTTGGGTTATATAGGGTTGCCAACAGCAGCATTGTTAGCTAATAAAGGCTATGAAATCAGAGGTGTCGATATTGACCAGCGAACGGTCGATATAATCAATCGTGGTGAAATACATATCGTTGAGCCGGAACTAGATACTTTTGTGAAAGCAGCAGTTAATTCGGGAAGACTTAGAGCAGATACAAAGCCAGCACTAGCAGATGTTTTTATCATTGCCGTACCGACACCTTTTCATGAAGGGTTTGTACCAAATATAGATTATGTGTGTGCAGCAATACTGTCTATAGTGCCTTATGTGCGCTCAGGGAATATTGTTATTTTGGAATCAACCTCTCCAGTAGGGACTACTGATAGGGTTTCTCATATATTGGCTGAAAAAGGTGTGGATATTACTGGGATACATATAGCACATTGTCCGGAACGTGTGTTGCCTGGAAAAATAATGAAAGAACTTGTGGAAAATGATCGTATTGTAGGCGGTATAACGAAAGCTGCAACCCAAATTACAGCTAATTTTTATCGCGATTTTGTCCAAGGAGACGTTCTGGAGACAGATGCCCGAACAGCAGAAATGGCGAAATTAACTGAAAACAGCTATAGGGACACTAACATAGCCTTTGCCAATGAATTGTCAATTTTGTGTGATAAATTTGGCATTGATGTATGGGAACTTATCCGATTGGCGAATAGACATCCGCGCGTTAATATTTTAAAGCCAGGTGCTGGTGTAGGCGGGCATTGTATTGCAATTGATCCTTGGTTTATAGTTCATAAAGGTGGTCAAGATGCTAAGTTAATTCGAACAGCAAGAGAAGTTAATACTTACAAAACAGAATGGACCATTGAAAAAATAAAAAATGCGGCATTAGAATTTGAGAAAGAAGCGGCTAGAAAAGCAAAGATTGCTTGTATGGGGCTCGCCTTTAAACCTGATATTGATGATTTGAGAGAATCACCAGCTTTAATTATCACTCAATCGCTTGTGAAAGAGGGCTTTGCTATATTAGCAGTTGAGCCGAATATAAGCTTTTATGATGGTCTAACCATTGTCAGTTACCAAGAAGCGATAACTGAAGCAGATATAGTTGTTTTTCTGGTGGCACACAAAGAATTCAGGGGGTTAAAGGTAACTAACGCGCTCGATTTTTGTGGCGTGCTAGATATGGAATAATTACATACACTAAGTGTTTCAATGCTCTTTCACTTGATTATTCTTGGATTATTTTAAAATTTAATTAAAAGTCAGAATGTCTTTATAGTTTATGAAGGCTTAATCTCCATGCAAGCCTACCTATAGATTAAACCAACTTATCCCTTTATATATTGAGTAATATTTGAAGAATTATTTTTTAAAAATGTATCGAGTGAATAGAAATATTTTGTTGCTAGGAATGCGTTAAAAATGAAGAATTTTTTATTTATTTATATTTTAACAAAACAAAATAGGGGTTTTCCTGTATTTTTTACGAGTTTATAGGTTAAAATAGGAGAGTTTAAAAGCTGGACAAGTGAATTACGATGGCGACATATAAAGTTCCACCTCACTTGGCTTTGAGTTCCTGCATGTATCCAATACGTTTGATCCATGCCTTGCCGCTATAGTCTAGGTAAACTAATGACTATAGTTTACAGATGGATCTATACAATGCCCCAGTACAACCCTTCTGTTATAGATTTGATATTTTATGTCTACAGAAGGTAGTCAAAATAAAAGTTTTTTATGCCCAACTTTAGAGTAAATACATGACTGATTTAGCGCACTACAGAAACATTGGCATCTTCGCTCACGTTGATGCCGGTAAAACAACCACTACCGAGCGAATTTTAAAACTTACCGGTAAAATTCATAAAATCGGTGAAGTACATGATGGCGAAACCACCACCGACTTTATGGATCAAGAACGTGAACGCGGTATTACCATTCAATCTGCAGCAACAACTTGTTTCTGGAAAGATTATCGTTTTAATATTATCGACACCCCAGGTCACGTTGATTTTACAATCGAAGTTTATCGTTCTCTTAAAGTATTGGATGGTGGTATAGGCGTTTTTTGTGGTTCTGGTGGCGTAGAACCGCAATCGGAAACCAACTGGCGTTATGCGAATGACTCTAAAGTTGCTCGAGTTATCTACATCAATAAACTGGATCGTATCGGTGCTGATTTTTACCGTGTAGTTAAACAAGTTGAAGCGGTATTGGGCGCTGTTCCTGTAGTAATGACATTGCCAATTGGTACAGAAGATGAGTTTTCAGGTGTTGTTGATTTATTAACCCAGAAAGCATGGGTATGGGATAACTCAGGCGATCCAATGAACTACGTTATTGAAGACATTCCAGCTGATATGGTTGAATTGGCAAAAGAATGGCGTGAAAAATTGATTGATCAAGTCGCCGATCAATTTGATGATGTTATGGAAGCTTATCTTGAAGGTGAAACACCCGATATTGATACTATTAAACGTTGTCTTCGCAAGGGCACTATAAATCTTGATTTTTTCCCAACCTTCTGTGGATCTTCTTTTAAAAACAAAGGAGTACAGTTAGTTCTTGATGGTGTTATTGATTACTTACCTTGTCCTACTGAAGTCAATCCACAGCCAGAAGTTGATTTAGAAGGTAATCCAACCGGTAGTTTTGCTATTGTTGATGCAGATAAACCACTGCGTGCCTTAGCATTCAAAATTATGGATGACCGTTTTGGTGCATTAACATTTTTACGTATTTACTCTGGAAAACTTGAAAAAGGTACATCTGTATTAAATACATTTACAGGTAAAACAGAGCGTATCGGTCGTATTGTTGAAATGCATGCTGATGTTCGTGCTGAGCTTGAATCTGCTCAAGCGGGTGATATTGTTGCTGTTCTAGGCATGAAAAATGTCCAAACCGGACATACGCTTTGCGATCCTAAATTTCCTGCAACATTAGAACCAATGGTATTCCCTGATCCCGTTATTTCTTTGGCTATTTCACCAAAAGATAAAGCTGCTTCAGAAAAGATGGGTATTGCATTAGGCAAGATGATTCAGGAAGATCCTTCTTTTCACGTTGAAACTGATGAAGACAGTGGCGAAACCATTCTTAAGGGAATGGGCGAGTTACATCTTGACATTAAAGTTGATATTCTTAGACGTACTCATGGAGTTGATGTTGTTGTTGGTAAACCTCAGGTTGCCTACCGTGAAACTATCACTAAGTCGGTTGAAGACGAATATACTCATAAGAAACAATCAGGTGGATCAGGTCAATATGGCAAGATCAACTATATTATTGAACCAGGTGAACCCGGTTCAGGCTTTGTTTTTCAATCAGCGGTTACTGGTGGTAATGTTCCTCGTGAATATTGGCCTGCAGTTGAAAAAGGCTTTAAAAGCATGTTGGATAAAGGTGTTCTTGCCGGTTTCCCTTGTTTGGACTTTAAAGTAATCTTAACTGATGGTGCTTTCCATGCAGTTGATTCATCTGCAATTGCTTTTGAAATTGCAGCAAAAGCCGCTTTCCGTCAGTCAATTCCTAAAGCAAGTCCTCAGTTAATTGAACCCATTATGGCGGTAGATACATTTACCCCATCAGATCATGTCGGTGATGTTATTGGTGACCTTAACCGTCGTCGTGGCATGATTAAATCACAGGATGCAGGTGTAACAGGTGTGCGTATTAAATCTGATGTGCCATTAAGCGAAATGTTTGGTTACATTGGTGACTTACGCACCATGACTTCTGGTCGGGGACAATTCTCTATGGAGTTTTCGCACTACATGCCATGCCCGAAAAACGTAGCGGATGAAGTGATTAAAGAAGTAAACGAACGTAACGCCAAAAAGAAATAAATGCATGGGTAGTCGGGCAGTGTATTATCCCGACTACCGTTAGCTATTTATGTCACTTTAGTAAGGATGTACTTAATCTAAGTACATCCTGCTTTCAAGCTTATATCTTTTCAGGGCCAGCAGGAAACTGCATAGTCATGCAATGCAAACTGCCATATTGATGTACTAAAGGCTTACAAGGTATAGCAATAATCTCATGTTGAGGAAAACACTCACCAAGCCTTTTTAAGGCGATGTCATCCATTGCATCACCGTAAGTCGGCACAAGTACTGCGTGATTGATGATCAAGAAATTGGCATAATTTGCTGGTAACTGTTGGCCATCTCCATCAAAGATTGGTTTTGGCAAGGGTAGGGCAACTAAATGATAGGGATCACCCGCAGGGTTTCTAAAATCCTGTAATTGCCGTTCCATGTATTTTAGGTTGGTATAATGCAAATCATCAGTATCTTTGCAACTGGTATAAGCAATTGTATTGGCAGAGCAAAAACGTGCCAATGTATCAATATGGGCATCAGTGTCGTCCCCGGACAGATTTTCTTGATCTAACCATAATATTCGTTTGGCGCCTAGATTTTCTAAAAGTTGTTGTTCTATTTGTTGTTGAGTTAGCCCTTTGTTTCTGTTTGGGTTAAGGAGACATTGCTTCGTCGTTAAAATAGTTTCAATACCGTCACTTTCAACACTGCCTCCTTCCAGAATAAAGTCGATATCTTTGTGAGCTTTACCTTTAAAAGGTTTAGCATTTAGCAGTTTGTGATTAAGGTCATTATCATTTTGATGCTGATATTTTTCACCCCAACCATTAAAGAGAAAGTTAAGGTGAGTAATGCTTCCCTCTTTTTCTACGCTAAGAAAAACAGTGTCTCTCACCCAGATATCATTGACAGTAGCGTGGATGAAGTCTATATCATCATAATTAGTGATTAACGCTTGAATATGTTGCTGATGGCTGTCATCCCTGCAGACAATAATGAGTCGTTGATATTGGGTAATGGTATCAGCAATAATGCTGTAGGATTGCTCTACAGATTCTAAATTATTACTGAAATCACCAGTTGTATGTGGCCAAGCAATTAAGACGGCTGATTGTTTTTCCCATTCGGCTGGAAATCGATTCATTGTTATTATTTTCCTGATGTTGTACCTTTCAGCAAGTTGCCGGAAGTAGAGTGTGATAGCATTTCTTTTGCATGTGCCAAGGTGTTTTTAGTTATGGTAACGCCGCCTAACATTCTGGCAATTTCATCTATGCGTTCTTCATCATTTAATACTCTGACATTGGAAGAAGTGATATCGGTTTTGTTATTTTTTTCAACGTAAAGATGTTGGTGTGCCTGCGCGGCAACTTGTGGTAAATGCGTGACGCACATCACTTGTCGATTAAAGCTCAAACTTCGTAATTTTTGCCCGACAATTTCGGCTACGCCACCCCCAATTCCAGAATCCACCTCATCAAAAATGAGTGTGGGCGTGGTTTTATCATTAGCAGTAGTTACTTGAATAGCTAAACTAATGCGCGATAATTCTCCTCCGGATGCGACTTTGGCTAAGGGTTTTGGTGGAAGTCCAGGGTTTGCAGTGATTAAAAACTCTATTTTGTCATTACCGTTTAGCTTTGGATTATCAATATCCATTTCAGTGATATCAACCAAAAATTCGCCTTGTGGCATTCCTAGCTCTTTAATCAGGTCAGAAATCTGTTTTTGCAGTTTTTCAGCAGTTTGGTGGCGCTGTTCAGAAAGTTGTTTAGAAAGGGTGTGATATTTAGTAAGTAATTGTGCTGTATCTGCTTTTAAAGTTTCAATGCGCTCACCACAATGAGTCAAACTACCCAGTTCATTTTCAAGTTTTTCTGTTAATTGAGGTAGTTCATCAGGGGCGATATGATGTTTTCTACTAAGATTTTGGATAACGCCAATTTGATTCTCTAAGATATCCAAGCGCTGAGGGTCTGCTTCTTGGGATTCCAAAAAACGACGTAATTGAATAGCTGCTTCTTCTGTTTGAATTTGGGCATCGGATAATAATGTACATATTTCAGTTAATTCCGGAGCAAATTGAGCAATAGTAGTTAATTCGTTAACGCTATGACTAAGTAATTGAGTAACCGATTGTTGGTCATTTTCATAGAGCACATCAACTTGTGCTTGGCCTTTGGTTAGAATATCCCCTAGATTGGCGAGTTTACTGTGTTCTTCCAATAAGGTTGTATAACTATTATGAACAAAATCCGATTGCTGAAGTTCTCCGATTTGGTAACGTATCAATTCTTCTCGTTCAGATTGATCCGAACTGGTTTTTACTAAGCTAGACAGTTCATTATTGGTCAGTCGCCATTGTTTAAAACAAGTATTAACTTGCTCTAATAGGTTATGATTTTTTGCGTAAGCGTCGAGTAATCTTCGTTGCTCATCACTATTAAGTAAGGTTAAATGAGCATGTTGACCATGTATCTCAACTAACTTTTCACTCAGTTCTTGTAAAAATTGTAATGTAACGGGGCGATTGTTTATATAAGCTTTAGAACGACCATCTTGATTGACGATGCGCCGTATTAAGCAGTGATGCTCGTCATTAAGTTCATTGTCTTTTAACCATTGTTGGGCATCGGGCGCGTCAGATAAATCAAATTCAAGGTTAACTTCTGCACGAGTACATTCTGGTCGAACATAGCCGGAGTCCGCTCTATCACCCAATGCCAAGCCGAGGGCGGTTAATAGAATAGATTTGCCAGCTCCGGTTTCGCCGGTAAGAACTGACATGCCTTTTTCCAGATCGAGATCCAGTGATTTAACTACTGCAAGGTCAATGATAGTAAGGTTTAATAGCATAAGATTAAATGTGGTAGCCACTGCTCCAGTTTAATTTATTTCTGAGGATTTGAAAAAAATCATGTCCCTCAGGATGAAGAATTCTAATCGGTAGAGGATCTTTTTTAATTAATATTTTGTCGCTGATTAATACATCAGGAATCTCAATGTGATCGCAAGTAACCAAGGCGTTAATCTGTTTGGTTTGACAAAAACTGATTTCAATTTCAGCCGTATCGTGAATGACAATCGGACGGTTTGATAAGGTATGTGGATTGAGTGGCACTAAAACCAGAGCATTTAATGAAGGATATAAAATGGGACCTCCAGCCGATAAGGAATAGGCAGTTGAGCCAGTGGGTGTAGAGATAATTAAACCATCGGAACGTTGTGAATTTAAAAAAACATTATCAATTTTAGTGACAATTTCTATCATACTCGGTGTAACCCAGCGAAGAATGCTGACTTCATTGACAGCAGTTTCTTCATGAATAACTTGTTCATCACGAACTATTTTGGCTCGTAATAGATAACGTTTTTCTTCTGAATAATGACCTAGAAGTATGTGATGTAATTTAGCCGGGAGTTCGTTAGGGGATATGTCCACTAAAAAACCCAGTCGACCCAGATTAATTCCGATTAATGGAATGTTATATTGAACAATGGCACGAGCTGCTGCCAAAAAAGTACCGTCACCGCCTACAGCAATAACTAAGTCACAATATAATCCAAGTCTGTCTATAGAGCATGAAGCAACATTGCCGTTTTTAATAAACTGAACACTATCATCGGCAACATAAACGGCGTATTGATGATGCGTCAAATAATCGTAAAGCCCTGATAAGGTTTCAGCAATTCTGATGTCACTGGGTTTTCCGATAATACCTATAGTCTTAAAAGGTGTCTGCATTGATGATTAATAGTCCGTTTAATAATCTGAATTATACAAAATTTACTATTCAATCTGTGAGTTTTAAAGATTTCTATCCTAAATTTTCTTAACGTGCATCAGCTTAAGCCACTTCAAGTAATAAAACCATTATAATTATCACATTTTAAAATTAAGTTGAGTTAGCTTATTCTATGGATCAGATAAAATTCTTGTTTAGGTTTATGTTTGTACCATTTAGATTAAATGCCTTTACTGTAACTAGGTTAAATTTATTTTATGTATTCGACTATAAATCATGACTGAAACTGACGTGATTATTATTGGTGCGGGTGCTTCTGGTTTAATGTGTGCCATTGAAGCCGGAAAGCGTGGACGGCGGGTAATTGTTCTCGATCACGCCAATAAAGCTGGAAAAAAAATCCTGATGTCTGGCGGTGGACGCTGTAACTTTACCAATTATTTCGTTGAATCGAATAATTTCATTTCCAATAATCCACATTTTTGTAAATCCGCACTTAGTCGCTATACACAATGGGATTTCCTAGCTTTAATAACACGTTACCAAATCCCCTATCACGAAAGGGAGCATGGCCAATTATTTTGTAATGAGAGTGCCAAAGATATTTTATCTATGCTTTTAACAGAGTGTACGAACACTGGTGTTAGTGTGCAATTAAATACATCGATTGAAAATATAGAGCCTCATGCGGACAGTTTTCATATTAAAACCAATCAAGGTAATTTTAAAAGCCAGTCTTTAGTCGTTGCCACAGGAGGTCTTTCTATTCCAAAAATGGGAGCTTCACCGTTTGGTTATAAAGTTGCGCAGCAGTTTGGCATTTCTGTCATACCTACTCGTGCTGGTTTAGTTCCTTTTAGTTTACAGTCAGACGATAAAGATAAGTTTTCTCCTTTATCAGGTATAGCTGTACCTTGCATTATTAGTAATCAGCGCCAAAGTTTTAAAGAAAATATGTTGTTTACGCATCGCGGAATCAGTGGGCCAGCAGTGTTACAGATTTCATCCTACTGGGAATTAGGAGAAGAGATCACTATTAATTTATTACCTGATGTAACTCTTGAGACAGAGTTAAAGTTAAAACGCCAAGTAAAGATTAAAAATAGATTGAAAACCATTTTGGATTTTTATTTACCTAAACGATTGCTAAAGTGTTTACTACCTGAAGTTTTATTAAATACCTCATTACAAGATATTTCTGATCGTCAGATTATTCTCATAGCTGAACTTTTACATAAGTGGACGATAAAACCCAATGGTACTGAAGGATATCGTACTGCTGAAGTAACGGTTGGCGGTGTGGACTGTCAGTCGCTTTCATCTAAAACTATGGAAAGCAAAGTAGTGCCGGGGCTTTATTTTATTGGTGAAGTTGTTGATGTAACTGGTTGGTTGGGGGGGTATAATTTTCAGTGGGCATGGTTTGGAATAATCATGGTCGCATGACGCAGGGCATACTTCACAAAACGACCCAAAAATGAGAATGTATTTTTCTCATCCGGGATACTCTCATTACCCTGTAGTAGGAGTTTCATGGGAGCAGGCGCAGGCATTTTGTCAATGGAG
>CAJAHC010000377.1 GCA_903939355.1 uncultured Methylococcaceae bacterium
CGTTTAGACCAGGTTATTGTACCGGAAGAAACAAAAAAAGAGCTTGTTTCCCACATTGGCAATTACCTTGCCCACAGAGATACTAATGAAGCAAGCATCCTTGATGATTTTTATGGTTACGGAACAGCCCTTACCATTCTTTTTCACGGGCCGTCAGGAACAGGCAAAACCATGATGGCTCAGGCCTTGGCTTCCCATTTCAACCGACCGCTTTATTCACTAAAAGCTAACCAGCACAAACTAGAACACGCACTTTTTGATACCGAAGCTATAGAGAACCTGTTTCTCGAAGCATCATTAAATTCCGGGATCGTATTTTTTGACGAGGTTGATGATCTTTTCAAGAATGATACTTATGCCGGGCATTTACTTTTAATCCAAATTGAGAAAGCGCGTTGCGTTGTCATTTTGTCAACAAACAAGCCGGTTGATCTTGATCCCGCAATGGATCGCCGCTTATCTTTGAAGATCCATTTTGGTATTCCGGAAGTCGAACTTCGGTACAAGATGTGGCAGGCATTGATGCCCGATTTTGTAAAATTAGCGCCTGACGTTGATCTTAAGTTACTTGCCGACAGTTATCATTTCACAGGTGGGCTTATCAAAAATAGCATTTTCATGGCACTCAACTCGTCGCTGATGACCGGGAATAAGGGGAATTCAATTGTTACAATGGAAATGATCAAACAGGCGGCAGAACTGCAATTACGGCAAATGGTTGATATGAGCAAGTTGTATCAAATCTATACTCCTACTGGTAAGATCGGTGATTTGAAAATTAATCTTGAACAGAAAAAAGAACTTAGTAATGTTGCCAAGGCATACAGGAGCCTTCAGGTAAATAAATTGGGCTTTAACATTCTTATGACTTGCACCGATGTTCAGACAGGCATTAAAGCTGTTGAAGCGCTGGCTCATGAATGTAATCTCAAAATTAGAAAATTTAATTACGATGATTTATTTCAAAGGCGAAAAGCTGCTGACGAAATACTCCTTGAGGCAATTACTCAAAGTAAAATGACCGTCATTGACTTCGCTTTTGCGGAAAGCATGGGGGACGCATCATTGCTGTTGTTTGTTGATTGTTACGGTACTTTAAAATCGGCAATTGATAATAAGGGGAATGCAGCTAATTGGGAACTTAGCCGAATGCATCATAAAATGCTCTTCCACCTGCGCGACTATAGGGGACTTTTTTGTATTGTTACACCTCAGCCGCTTCAGGAAATACCAGTAGCGTTCAATCTTCATTTTGATATGGAATACCCGCCGGAAGAAATACAAATGCAGCAATGGGAAAAAAACCTGGTAAAAAATAAAATCAGCGATGATGAGTTGGTGGCACTGGTGGAAAATAATCCCATGCATATAGAAGAAATAGATTTTATTGCCAAACAAGCGATAATTCAATCAACTATCAAATCCAGTTCCGGAGGGTTGACCATCAAGGATATCATCAATGTCATTGCCCGTCACCGCCCCAAACGCTCAGCCCCGCTTTTGTTTGGGAGATCATAGGATGATATTATTTTCTATATAAAAATATTGAGGTGGTGAACTTTAAATTGGATATAGAATTTTGATATCAAACAAATATCATATGACAACTTTGCGGACAGCCAATGAAAATCATGGGCAGATGTTGCTATGTATGCATTGAATAATTTTATTTATGAACCAGCAATCACACGCGGTAATGTATAAACTATATGTTAGAGGGAGGCATGAATGTCAGTAAATGAATTACAAAATTGGGAGCAGAAGTTCCGTATAAATGCCGAAGCAGACAAAATTGCAATCTTCCGGGATCATATGCGCAGGCTTAATCTTCGAGGTAAACCAGAGTTGATGCTTGAAGGCACGATACTCATGATACAAGCATGTTATGCCTATGCTAAAATGGATGGTGTGCCGTTTGCAGCATTCCTTAAAACGCAGAAATACAAACCTGCCTTGCGAGGCGTTGCCAAGTACGCATTCACGTTTGACCTTTGTGGTAAAGCCTTTGCCCGTGTTTTAGTTAGTGAAGGATTTAAAATGCTGGACTTGGCGGATATGTATGGCCACCCGTGGCAGAACTATAAGACGTTCGGTTACAATAGTATTTGGATAACGCGTACCGATTGCAAACCATTAACAAAGAGGGAGCTGGCGCAGTTTGAACTGGTCAAGTAAAAACGGACACCTGGTTAAGCTGCTTTAGCAAATATAAAATTCTTTTCAAAATCATTCGGATTATTGTAATCCAAATACGAATGAAGCCGATTGCTGTTATAAAACATCTCGATGTATTGGATCAC
>CAJAHC010000378.1 GCA_903939355.1 uncultured Methylococcaceae bacterium
GCCTTCAATTCATTCGCGCTTAGCAATGCATTAACTTCATTGAAATCAGTGCCAAACCAAGCCGATAAGCCATCTCCCAAGCCATGAATCTCACCTAACTTTGATGTAGCGGCTAGTGGCATTGAGTTCAAATAAGACAAAGCTATCTCTTGTCTCATTTCTCGAGTATTCGGCCCCATCATATACGCTCTCAGTGATGCAGTACCCATTTGTCGAAATTTATCTACCACAGAATTAGTATAACCATTCTTAGAATGTCGATATTTTTCTATTTGAGTCGCTAATGTACTACCCCCTGCGACATTGCTAATAACACCAAGCTTATGTGCTACTAATTGCAAACCGGCATACCCCAATCGATCCCATTCAATCGCAGGATTAACAGTTGTATTATCATCATTAAGTAATTCCCGATTTTCTATAAACAATAGTGTTTCTAAAATCAGTGGTGGAACAGCTTCAAAATTTGGATAGCCATAAGACGGATAGACTACATTAAAAACAACTTTATCAGATTTATCCGTGATACGAAGCCCTGCTTGTGACTTCTCATGATAAATATTGAACAGCCCATAATCTGATAGCTCAGTCATCATAGGAGAGAAAGTTGCCTGCGATGAAACACCATAACCGACTTTTTCTAATCGCTTAATAATTTCAGGCAATGCTGTATAGCCTAGCCTTTGGTCATAGGGGCCGTATTCTGGATAACGAACAGAAGCATTTGAGCCGGCAGCGAGTTTAAAGCTCAGTTGTTTACTTATTGCAGAAAGATAATGTGATTGATATTTTGAAGTTTTAACTTCGTCTCGCACCAGCATAAAAACAACTATGCACAATATAATAGTTAAGGCGATAATATACTTTTCCAAAAAATTCTGAAAACCTGGGCCTCTATTTCTAGTCCCTCGACTGTTTCTCATTATCAGCTTTTTTTAACATAAGATAAAAACAACTGGCAACAGTTGTTTAGAAATTCTACCTTTAACATTTGTATTTTGGAATAGTTGTAATTTTTCAGAATAAGATAGCGTATTTAATAATCCATTGAGCCTATAATTTTCAACTTTTATGTGTATTATACCTAATAAACTGAATTTATGGGTCGTAGCAATTAATTAACTTAACGTTAAATAATCGTTCATATACCTATTATTGTTTAAGGATTACAAGACTATTGTAAAGAATAGCCGATATACTAAAAAGCGAACTCTACCTCATAACCAGAAAACTTGCGTATATTAATAACACCAGCATCCAACAAAAGATACTGCCCTTTAACACCCTGCAAAATGCCGGATACTTCAGGATTTTTATCCAAGTTAAACGATTTAATCTTTACAGGATAAGTATCAACTGGAAAGCAAATATCTACACTAGATTCATCGACTAAAAACTCAATAGCTTGAAGACCAAAACGCTTAATAATTTCAGTCAATTCCACATCACATTTACTCACTAACTCACCACGCTTGTCTGCCAGATCCAGAGGGGCAACATGATTTTTAAGCATTTGTTGCCAACTAGTTTTATCACTGACATGTTTTGCAATGGCAATTTCAATTAATCCAGCCATAAATCGAGATTGTACTTTAAAAATTGGTAAGGCCTGAACTGCTCCTTGATCTATCCAACGCGTTGGAATTTGTGTTTGCCGTGTAATTCCAACTTTAATCCCGCTGGAATTAGCGAGATAAACAATATGTGGCTTAAAGCAAAACTCCTCACCCCACGAAGGCTCTCTGCATGTGCCTGCTTCATAATGGCAAGTTTCCGGCTTCATAATACACATATCGCATTGAGCCAAGGAAATAAAACAGGGATAACAATAACCCTGATTAAAACTTTTCTTAATCGTTCTGCTGCAATGCACACACCGAATATTACCCGTAAAAGTAAGTTTGATAGCCTTACCAAGCAATGGATTCAGAGCAATGCGTTGATCGCTCAATGGCAGTTCGTACTGTACCGTGCTTTCCAAGCGCGCGTGCATTTTGTTTAACAAGCCTTGCATCGTGATGTTCCTATCGGTGTCCATTAACAACTATGATGACACGTAGTAAAGCATCAACAATCCAGCCAATCTTTAGGCTGTAAATATTCCTCATAAAGAACTGCTTCGGCACTTTTAGGTTCAGGCTTCCAATTATATTTCCAGCGCGCCAACGGCGGCATAGACATTAAAATTGACTCTGTTCGTCCATTAGATTGCAACCCAAAAAGAGTGCCCCTATCGTAAACTAAATTAAATTCAACATAACGGCCTCTACGGTACAGTTGGAATTCACGCTCCCGATCACTGTAAGGAATATTTTTTCGTTTTTGTACAATTGGCAGATAGGCATCAATAAAATGATTGCCCACACTTTGCATAAATGAAAAACACCTATCAAACCCCCATTCATTTAGATCATCAAAAAATAAGCCACCAATACCACGTGTTTCATTTCTATGAGGAAGAAAGAAGTATTCATCGCACCACTTTTTATAAGTCGGGTAAATATCATTTCCAAAAGGCTGGCATGCTAATCGGGCGGTTTTATGCCAGTGTATGACATCCTCCTTAAAGGCATAAAACGGAGTCAAATCAAAACCGCCACCAAACCACCAAATCGTTGGCATACCTGGTTCTTCTGCAATTAAGAAACGTACATTGGCATGTGTGGTAGGTACAAAAGGATTTTTGGGATGGATAACCAACGACACACCCATTGCATGGAACTGACGATTAGCCAGTTCAGGCCGTTTAGCCGTTGCTGAGGCGGGAAGATTAATCCCTCTAACATAAGAAAAGTTTACGCCACCCTGCTCAAATACTTGACCATTTTCTATAACACGAGTCCTTCCACCACCTCCTTCAGGCCGATCCCAAAGATCTTCAATAAAGCGCACTTGCGGCTCTTCATTTTCTAATTGACTGCATATTTTATCTTGTAAACTAAGCAGGTAATTTTTTACTTGGGTAATATCATCAGTATTCATGGTCACTCAGTTGTATATCCAATGTCAGCTATCTGAAAATCTATAATGACAATAATAACCTATTATGCAATTAACAAACAGATTGTGAGCTATATCTTCACATAGCTAATTATTTGTCACCCAAAAGTTTCTAGTTTTTCCTCATAGTCCATTTATACATGCACTTACTAAAAACTCAAACCTCATTTTTATAAGTTTTATGACCCTAGAATATTTTCATCAGATCAGTAAATAATATTATCTTTGGCCGCCAAACCTCATCAAGATACAGTTCTTTTAACTTATGATAAAGTTAATCTGGTACTAAATAAATAGCAATAGCCCATTTCAGGTGCCCTAAAATATAAATAGGCCATGATAATAATTTGTAACAACTGACTTGTCGCACTAGAATTAAAAGCTGGTAGGCCACATCAAAAATGGATCGTGGACTGAAGACATGCCCAGTAATTGAATAGCTAAGGCAATATTCACGAGTACCGCAAAATAATGGCCAACTAAAGAATATATTTTGACGTTGATTTGTTAAGGATTATTCATTTCAAAAACATAAATTACTAAGTTCATGTCTAATAGACTAAACGCAGAAATCGTATTCTGCACCTTAACTACTCTAACTGACTATTACAAGCATGTAGGATTACCAATTATTGTAACTTTTTAATTTTCTACTTTTGACGTAAAACTTTTACTTAGAATTAAAACATGTGGGCTATCTAAACCATATCGACAGAAACGGAAAACTACGGAATCACAGAAAATGTCTAACGAAATCGTTGGACTGCTTGTTAGTGTGCTTGCCGTATCCCTGAGAGCGCTCCCTTCTAGATTAAAATACTTCAACGCTTTATGCAGCTCCGGCGTATCGCCCCGCGAATCCAAAACCAAGTAATAAGTAAACGGTACAAAAAACAAAATGGTAGCTGCTGATATAGAAAACTGATAGTAAACGACGTTGAAAGCCATCATAAAGCCTAAAACACTCATAGTAAGATTGTGTAATTAGTAATAACTCTAAAAACTTAAGCAAATATACAATTTACAGGCCTTAATTTTCCAAAAAAATCCGTTCATCATTATGGAGAACAATATGACCCTTTCTGAATTAACGACTATTTCTAAAAATGAACCCACACCTATCATTAATCTTAGCCATACTCAACTAATCGAGCTCCAAACTGCATTGGTTAAACTAGGCTATCCGGCTGGAGAGATTGACGGGATATATGGACATAATACCCGAAATGCTTGGGCTGAATTAATGGCGGACACAGACCTGAAAAATGAATCTGATTCAATTGATAAAATCTCACTCAGTATGCTTCAACAAATGGTGAATGCTTTAAAACACAATACAACTTATAACTTTACTACTAAAAAAGGAACCATTGAAGCCATAAAAAATGAATGTATTCGACAAGGTATCTGCCTAAAGACTCAGATGGCTTATGTACTTGCAACAGCCGACCATGAAACCAATCACACATTTAAACCGGTGATTGAAGCTTATTGGCTACCCAATCCTGATAACTACCTTAAAACACATCTTCCCTCATCCAACTATTATCCGTACTATGGCCGTGGCTATGTCCAACTGACATGGGATTATAATTATGAGAAATATGGCAAACTTGTAGAAAAAGATCTGCTCAAGCACCCTGAGATGGCATTAGATCCTGAAATTGCCTTGTTCGTTCTGGTGCATGGGTTTAAAACTGGGGCATTCACCGGTCGCAAACTAGCTGATTATATTAATGAACATAAAACTAATTTCATAAACGCACGTCGCTGTATTAACGGTATAGACAAGGCGGAGGAAATCGCAGCGCTGGCAAAACAACACCTCAAAGATCTTTAAGTTATGTTTAAATACGTTACCATGCATTGTCAATGCCTAAACAACATAGCCCATAACTAAATTCAATACACCCAGAACACATATCAAATATCAAATATCAAATATCAAATATCAAATATCAGGATATGCAAAAATTTTTTTCATTCAACTTTTTACATTTAAACGTCCTAGCGTTTATTGCGAGTTTTGGAATATGCTATGCCACGGATTTTTCAATCAGTCATTCCATTAAACCTGAGCCCGTTTTATTATCAGCCACCGCCACAAGTACCTCACTATCCGAATTTGAAGGACACTATAAAGTGGGCACAACTAGCTGTAAGGTAGTCCCCATTAAAATGGCCTTCGAAGTTAAATGGCTAAAAGGTCAAGGCATCATGCATTTTTTCTTTTATAAGACAACCTCTGATGGCAAATCTGTTTTTGTATCTGAAAATTTCGGAAAAGGAAGTGATCAATTTATATTTGATGATAACAACTATGACACGGGTAAATTCATTAGAGCTGATGGCAAACTATTTAACGTAGAAAGAATGAAAAATTTGAACTAAATACTCATCATTTAATTTATGATATAGTTTTTCATTTTTTAAATAACTATATAATAAATATCTTACCAAAGAAGAATATGATAATGCAGTATATGCATTATAATAATCCATATTAATAGCATAACCTGTCTTTGATTTTACTTTCAATTCTTGGGCTTGATTTTCCAATTTTTAGATTTTGGTAATATTCTATAAATTTTTTAATAAACTTGTGCA
>CAJAHC010000379.1 GCA_903939355.1 uncultured Methylococcaceae bacterium
AAACTGAAAACCATTTTAAGCAAAGATCAAATCAATAAATTAGCTGCTTTGAAATTAAAGCATTTTCAGAAAATAAGAGGAATACAAACTCATTTAAATAACTGAGTGCCCATAAATAATTTACATATTACCTGCATTAGTTTCATAAACACCTGTTACTTTCCCCATGATACTGCAAAATCTGCATATCTGTTATGTTTACCAGTCAAAAGCTTAATCAAATTTTGAACATGACCAATTAGCAAGTAGAACATCAAGCTTTGGAATGATAAGAATTAACTGCGAAGGATTTGAGAAGTTTGTTGGATGTTGTAGCTGGAGGATGTTGAGAGATTTAAAACATAGGACATCTATTTAACTAACCACAATAATAGTCAATCATTCATAGGAAACTCAGGAAAAAATTGGATCAATATCCACATAACCAAAAAAGCAATAACCAGAACTGTAGTTATGATATTTTTTCTACTTTCTTTATCGTTTAAATTAAACATAATATTCACCAATATTTGCAACTTAGGAATTGATTGAATTAGCAGACTAAGATACTAATCCAATCAATTTTGATTGCTGTAAAACTATTCTCCAATATTAGATGTAACCGAAGCTGGATTAAAAGCAAATTATGCAGTTTTATTGCTAATTTATAACTCTATATCTTTGCTAATAAGGTACTAGGGTTAATGTGGGTATATCGCTTCAACATAGATAAATCTTTATGTCCTGAAATTGATGACACTTCCATCACATTCAATCCCTTTTCAAATAGCTTTGATATACCTTCGTGTCGCAAATCGTGTAATCTGAAATTCTCTATACCAATAGATTTGCAATGGCTAATAAACTTTCTCGTTAACCATTCTTTTTCATAACCTAATAACATAGGTGTTTGAGCATGCATAATTAAATAGTTAATTGAATCTAATGCAAGACTACTAAGAGGTATTATTCTGTCGTGACCATTTTTAGTATCTGATAATTGCAATAGTCTTGATTCAAGATTTATATCAGCAATTTTAATGGAAGCTAATTCGCCTCTACGCATTGAACTCTCAGAAAGAAATATTACAATATGCTTTAAGTAATCGTCACAACTACTTAATAGCAATGACATTTCAACTTCTGATAATCTTCTATTTCTTGCCTGACCTTTAAGTGATGGTGATGCTAGATAAGGAACAGAAGATGTATATCCCCATTCAATACCTTTTTTTAATGCTCTTCTTATAAGTCCAAGTTCATGCTTAACAGTTTGATTGGAAACTTCTTGTAATCTGTTATCACGATAATCTACTAATACTGAACTGGTAATATTATTTAATGTTAAATGACCAAGAGCTCTGGAAACTAATGCAACTTTGTATTTTTCAACTTTAAAACTTTTGAGATGAACTAGAACTTCCTGTTCCCATCTTGTAAGCAGAAATGCTAATGTGACGGATTCTTTTTTGGATATGTAGCAACCTTGTTCAATCAGAACTTCTTGTTCCTTTGTCCATTTTATTGCATCAGTTTTGTTAATGAAGGTCTGACTAATGAAATTTCCATCCTTTCGGATTTGTGCTTGATACTTGTTTAATCTCTTACGAATTGTAGCCATTTATTACTCCAACTGTGACACCAGCGTGACAGAATGGAGAAATGCTATGTGCTATCTTAAAAATATACTTATAAATCAACTGGTAATAAACTAATGCAATAAAATTTTTGTAGCTTCAGGTGCTAGTGAGCGTAAGCTCGTGGAGGTTCAAATCCTCTTCTCGGCACCAAATTAAAGCTATTTATTATTAAATATCAATAGCTTAAAAATTAAGTATTGTAAGAGTTTTTGCTAACTCCGTTATTTTACTCCGTTACTTGTGACATCTAAATCACACAGTTATACTACCCAAAACAACTTTGGGATCTATATTTTTCAGTTTCGATTTCCGAAACATCTTAAATGCAAGCATCCTGAAATTCAGACTTTATTTCGACGCTCGCTCTATACACGCTGTAAACGTGAGGCGAACTCAAAGGCACGCTTATGGTGGTTATTAATGGATGAATTAACTCGTAGAATGCTAGTAGAACCATCAATTTATGGTCGAGCTATGGAATTGCTGATGAAATGGCTGAAATCTTCAGTATGTTAGATACAATCTCTATTCTGATTCAATAATTATTTGTCAGAATTAACTTCTTGGCTGCGCTTTATGCAGTCTGCGTAACTAGCATCTTCATTTGCCTTACCTTTAGCTGCTTCTTGGCATGCAGACGATACAGCCCGATAATCAGAGGTGTCTGCAGTAGGCGCTGTCCAACCTTTTTGCTTCATACAACTCATATAGACATTTGGATTTTTGCCCATTGGTAATACGTTAATTCTCTGGTTGTTACGAAGAGTTACCTTGCTACATTCTGAGGAATCTGAAAAATAGTCAGAATTTGCATCTACGTTATTT
>CAJAHC010000380.1 GCA_903939355.1 uncultured Methylococcaceae bacterium
AACTCCCGCGTCTCAGGCACCTGGATCACAGGCTCATGCGTCCGCACCAACTCGGCAATCCTGGCAAATTCACCGACACTATGTGTTATGCCTGAAGCTATTATATAATCATCGCCAGCGGGTTGTTGCAAACTGAGCCACATTGCATTCACATAATCCTCTGCGGCTCCCCAGTCAACTTTGGTATTAAGATCCCGGAGAATGAGTTTGACAGGTTGCCCCAAGCTGGCTTTTGCTGCAGCCATTGCAATCTGGGTGGTAACAAAACTATTTGGCCGTCTTACAGACTCATGATTATACAAGATGCCAACCGAGGCATAAATGCCATGATGATCCCGATAGAACCGGCAAAGGTTGCTAGCTGCCGCTTTTGAAATTGAATAGAGGGAATCAGGCCGAAAGGCTGTTTGTTCATTTTGGGGAAAACTTTCAACCTTGCCAAATATCTGGCAACTCGAAGCATAAAATATTCTGCATTTATTGTTATGATGAAGGATAGTGTCTAAAATCTCATTGGTAGCGAATTGGTTGATTAAATAGAACTGCCTAAACGACTTGTTTTTATTTCCTTCTTTTTGGGATGAAAAATGATAAGCTGCCAAATGATAAATTTCATCTGGAGATATTTCTTTAACAATTTTTCTAATAGTGGTTGGTTTATTAAGATCAACTTCATAAAAATTGTTTATTTTATCTTTGCTTTGAGCAGGGATGTTTGGTGCTGATTTATCAATTCCATAAACTTTATAGCCCTTTCCTGAAAGCAATTCGGCCAAATAGGATCCATCTTGTCCGGCAATCCCTGTTATTAATGCTTTTTTCATTTCTATGCTTTTCAGATTGTATTCCTAACTTCTTAATAAATCTCAATTTCCGGCAACGGAAAAATTAATTTGCCTCCTTGTTTCAAGAAGTCCTGCTCCCTTTAATTAATCGGCAGGTACGCTGGTACTTTTTGTTAAATATCCGGAAAGGAGAGCGATTGAAAATCTGACTCACACCAATCCAAATGCCATGCAGTGTAATATCCCGTGGAAGCATCCTTATGTGCTCGGGTTTGCCACCCTAGAAAAAAGTTTCCAGGCAGGGGAAAAAGAGATGATCCACCTGATACTGAATAGCAAGCGCTATTGATTCTTCACACGGATCAACGCCACGCGTCGTTGTTATACGTTGTACCCCTTCAGGGAACGAAATGGGGCTGTCAACGGCTGTAGCAACAAGAATCTCGTGATTTGCCTTGCGTAAGCCTTCGATCACCAACTCCAAGTAGAAAGGGAAATGCCCTTCACTGTTTGGCTCATAAATTAATGTTTTAGGTTTTTCGTTCATTGTTGATCAGTACTATTCACAAAATTTGATTCTTGATGACTACAATCTGTTACGAAGATCCCACCCTATTTTGAGCTTATGGAATGGTAGTTATTTTCAAACAAATGTTTTTCAGTCCATTTATAATACTTGTGTGTAAAGAATAAAAACACTTTTTGCGTAAGATGATTTGAAAACAGCCTAAACAAAGATGAACACCATGTCAAAGCCTTAACCT
>CAJAHC010000381.1 GCA_903939355.1 uncultured Methylococcaceae bacterium
ATCTGCTCTTCACCATCATGACTTTGTCCGAGAATTGCCACTATACTCCAAGCTAAAACCAAATCGCCGCCGTCCATCTTTGAATAATTAAATATCAAAAAATACAAAACACAAAGAGAGACAATCTGTGATAAAAACGGTATACAAAACACAATAAAAAATCCGAGTTTAGATAATCCATCCAAGGCAAACAACGATACAACTGCAGGTACCAAAAAAGAACCATATAAAATCATGCTGCCAGTCTTACCCAAATATTCTTGAACCTTGTTTTTATGCTCACTTTGCACGCTACTGATCTTTGTTTTACTATCTTCAATAATAGCTTTCACTTTCTTTTTCAATTTCTCAATCATCATGTCTTGTTTTTTTTGCGCCTGAGGTGCAATTGTATTATTGGCGTCCAAGAAGTCAAAGTAACTATTTCTTTGAATTGATTTCTTTAGATTGATTATTTCGGAATCAATTTGTTTTTTTTCGATCACAAATAGGGATGCATCAGGAAAACCTTCATTTGATAGCCTCGCTATAATTGGTGTCGCTTTATTATGTTTATTTGATATCTGGTCTAATTGTTTCAGTGCTTTGCTTTTTTGCTCTTCTCTAATTTTTTCAAACAGACTATTCACGTGTTCTCTTATAGGATCAAATAAAGGATCAGAGTTTGCTTTAAGACAATAATTTTTATCTAGACGTATTGCTTTTTCCAAGTTTATTATAGATTTCCTGGCATTTTTTAACTGCGCATTATACTGCGCATTTTGGTAAAGCGTTTCAGTAAACTCGGGAGTTAGGCTGATAGCTTCATCTGTTAATATTTCAGCATGCTCAATTTCTCCAAGGTCGAATTTAATGAGGGCTTTGTGCAGCAAGGCATAGCTTGTATGATAAGCAGATTTAGGACCTGCATATTTTATCGCCTTCTCAAAATACGATAGAGCCTTGTTTTTATCAATCTTGGCAAAAAGATATATCATCCCCAGACTGATGTGAATCGAAAAATCAAATTTGTTAAGTCTTTCAGACTCCAAGAATTCTTCTTCGGCATCATCAATCCACCCGTTAGCATAGGCTTCTTCTGCCCGCTTTCTCCGCTCTTTCGCTTGAGTGTCCAAGGGTGCCATGAGTACTTCTAAAATGTTCCTTAATACTTCTCTGTTTTGTTCTATCTGCCAAACAACCTCTGAAATCCCCCATTCAAAGGCAGCTTTTAACTCATAAACTCCTTGTTCGACTCGTTCTATGCCAACTGATATATTATCAAGTCCATCAACTATACGGTCTTGACTTGCAATAATGGCGTTCGTCGATGCAATTTGAGATGCAACCATTGCCTTTGTTTGCTGATTAATCAGAGAGGATTGCTTTTCTACATCTTTCCCAAGTTGAATTTGATGGTAGTATTCATTCTTTCTTTCCCATGGTGCTAACTCGTTAAGGTACAATGACATTCCCGCCCTCCATGTAAATTATATTATAGATTTGTCAGGAGACAAAAACTGCTTAACGTCTAACGTATCAAGAGCTTAGTTCCATCCCCTGTAAATTTGATATTAATATATCATGAGACATTATTTTAAAATAAATAGATTATATTTATCTCCGTCTTCTTTCTCTCGGTGATGTCGCGCATTACAACGCGGTAGACAGATGCTCCGTCGGCATCCAGTGAGGCGGTGGCCTCCAGACTCGCCCAGAATTTGTTCCTCCGGTATTTATATTTCAGGGCAAAGAAACCCGTTGTAAATTCCTTAACTGTTCCTCGAGTGTTGTTTTTTTCTTTTGCAATTCGTTCACTTCATGCGGAGTTTCAGCAAAAGATGCTTCCGCAATAAATTTGCCAAGATGTAAACCTATATATCCACCTATAGCAGGGATCAGCACTAACAACAATAAAAACACTCCATCACCTGTTTTTATTGTTCCAGCAATTAATATCCATGAGAAAAAACAGGGTACTCCCACAAGATAAAAACCTATAGCCTTATATCTGGACACTTTGTCATCCAAATTCCTTTTTTTATTATTTATTATACTACTAGATTCATCATGGAGTTTAGCTATTATTTTTTTGTAAGAACTTTCAATAGCATTAACGCATTTCATACACTTGTCCGAGATTTCTTGAAGTCTTGCTTGGGCATCTAATCCATCAAAATAGTTTCTTCTATCCAACCTCTTTTTAACATCAGATAGTTCCGCAGAGAACTTATTGACATTAAGTTTATCAATGCCACCCCCAACTCGCCCTGCTTGAACAACAATTTCATTAATCTTACCGATCGCTGGGGCAATTGATTTATAGCCATCTTCAGCTTTGGCAACAGCCTCATCCCGCAACCGCTCAAATAAAGCATTGACCTCATGCCGCACAGGGTTAAACATTTCATCCTTATCCGCCTTGAGGCAGTAGTTGCGATCAATCTTTATAGCCTTCTCCAGATGGGAAATGCATTTGCGGGAATTTTTCAACTGGGCATTATACTGGGCGTTCTGATAAAGCGCCTCAGCAAAATCAAGAGAAAGGCCTACCGCCTCGTCGGTTAGTCTTTCGGCATCTTCGATTTTGTCTTCATCGCGCTTAATTAGTGCGGCGTACAGCAGGGCAAAGCTTGCATGATAGTCTGATTCCTGCCTTGCATACTTTGCTGCCTTTTCAAAATGTTCAAGTGCTTTCTCTCTGTTTACAAGATGAAAAAGGTAGATCATTCCGATGCTGATTTGTACAATAAAATCATACTTATTATTTTTTTCAGATCCCAAGAAATCTTCTAAAGCTTCCTCAAAATATCCCTTCGCGTAATTCTTCTCAGCCCTTTTTCTGAGTTCCTTGCTCTGCGTATCGAGCGGCGCCATAAGCACTTCCAGTATGTCTTCTAACACTGCGCGGTTTTGTTCAATCTGCCAGACAACCTCGGATATACCAAACTCAAATGCTGCCTTCAGCCCGTATATTCCTTCCCGGACTTCATCAATGCCGTAGGCAAGATCTTCTATCCCTTCGCGAATTGATTCCTGACTAGCTATAATAGCATTGGTCGATGCAGCCTGAGCGGTCAGCATCGTCCTTGTCGCATTGCTTACCACTTGTGTCTGTGTGCGGACGTCCTTTCCTAGTTGAATTGTAGTATAATACTCCTGCCTTTTTTCCCACGTTGTTAAATCAGTCAAGCCCATTTATGGTACCCCCGATTAAATTAATCAAAATTGATTTATTTGATAAGAACTTGCTTTCATTGGAAGTATGTATAGGAAAGACGCGCTTGCATGTCAAGGAAATATTGCCACAAAATATAGTGCTGAATCTTGTCACTGGTGTGGATAATATTTATTAAGGATTGAAATCCTGCATTTTCGTCGAGGTTGACGATGTGTGTAGTACAGGAAGGCATACGTAAAAAACAATTACTGAATCACCGTAATTGGGAAAGAAATAATAAATCTTTCCTGAATACTCCTTACTCATCTCTGCTGTTCAGCTAATCGATTCAAAAA
>CAJAHC010000382.1 GCA_903939355.1 uncultured Methylococcaceae bacterium
CACCGTCTGACAGTCAATGGTGGAATCATGGCTATTCGTCTGAGCAGGATTTCATTTATGTGACTACGCAGAACCTGTCGCATCAGCAACTGGAAGAATTGTCAGATGAAGTCGGCGGTGACCGTTCCTTGTTGGTGTGTTGTGCCGCGTTTCGTGGCAAATCGAATCAGTTTCAAAATCTTACCTTAAAGAAAATCCCCAAGATGGTGTTGTCGCGTTGCGAATGGGCGCATGACGATTACAGTTTGAATGTGGCCAACTTGCCGATGGCTCAACCTGAACCTGAAATAGTTAAGCCTAAGAAAGTTACCCTTAAACAAGCCAACACGGATCAGGGTGATCTCTTTGATGAAAAAGCGTAGGTGCGAATTTATTCGCACTAACTATTTAAATGTGCGAATAAATTCGCATCTACGAGGGATTTAACGATGCCTTATGACGATTTACGCAAAGGACGATTTAGCCAGGTAGGACAAGCCTATTTTATTACCACCGTGCTAGCAGATCGTGAACAACGATATCTTTCTCATTTTGAATGCGCACGTATAGTTGTTAGGAATATGAAGCTGTTGCATGACGATAAGCGTGTTAATTCTTTTGCATGGGTTGTTATGCCAGACCATATTCATTGGCTATTTCAATTGGGTGACAATGCCTCCTTATCATCGATAATAAAATTATTTAAAGGGCGAACCGCGCAACTTATTAACACTTATTTAGGCAGGAATGGAACATTATGGCAAAAAAACTTTTATGACCATGCTTTGCGAAAAGAGGATGATCTTCGCGCTATTGCCCGTTATATTGTAGCGAATCCGTTACGGGCTGGACTGGTAAATAAGATTGGTGATTAGCCACATTGGGATGCGATATGGTTGTAGGCGTGGTGTGCAAATATATTCGCATCTACATCTTTATTGCCTATGAAGAACCGTTATTGATTGAATGGGGAGAAAACTGATGAAAGCATCCGAATTACAACTGGCAAAAAATCCTGACTTGATTGCCTCTGTTGCCGCCATCAAGCGAGCGGCACAGTTGGCAAGACAAACGGCAATACAAACCAATACGGCCATTGTCGTGATCAAGGATGGCGTGCTATGCAGAATTTCTGCGGAAGAACTCAAACAGCAGGAACGGGCATGAGTCAGAAAGTATTTCAAACTGTTGCAGGACGGTTGAGTTTACGCAAACCGCAGCGAGATTCATTGGAAGCTTTGCAGCTAGCCATTGCCGCATCACCTGATATGCTGCACCCGAAACGCGATGTTGCTGACGTGTTGGAAACTTTAAAGCTTGAGTTTCCCAAGTTATCCGATTTTGAACGAGAGTTTCCTTCGCTGTGTTTTGCCTTGGCAACCGGTGTCGGTAAAACCCGATTGATGGGTGCGTTTATCACTTATTTACACATGGCGCAGGGCATTAGCAATTTTTTTGTGTTGGCGCCCAACCTGACTATTTATAACAAGCTGATTGCCGATTTTACGCCCAACACCCCAAAATATGTGTTTAAGGGCATTGCCGAATTTGCCATCAATCACCCAAAAATCATTACTGGTGATGATTATGAAGTAAAGGGTCGTGCATTTGATATTTATACGTCAATTTCCATCAACATTTTCAACATTTCAAAAATCAATTCCGAAGTGCGTGGCGGCAAGTCACCCAAGATTAAACGTTTGTCAGAATACTTGGGCGATAGTTACTTTAATTATTTGGCAGAACTGCCAGACCTAGTGTTGTTGATGGATGAATCTCACCGTTATAGAGCGGATGCCGGTGTTCGTGCCCTCAATGAATTAAAGCCTTTATTGGGCCTAGAATTAACGGCAACACCGTTTACTGAAAGCAGCAAAGGCCCTGTGCCCTTTAAAAACGTCGTCGTTGATTATCCGTTATCAATGGCGATGGATGATGGTTTTGTCAAAGAGCCTGCCGTTGTTACTCAACGTAACTTTGATGCGACGCAACACACTAAAGAAGAAGTGGAACGCATCAAGTTAATGGACGGTATTCGTTTGCATGAAGCAACCAAAGTGGAGTTGCTGACCTATGCACGTGAAAATGATGTCGTTGTCGTTAAACCCTTTATGCTGGTCATTGCCAGAGATACGACACATGCAGCTCAATTACTAGAACTGATGGAGTCGATAGCATTTTTTGATGGCAGGTACAAAGGCAAAATTATTCAAGTAGATAGTAGTAAAACCGGCGCTGCTGAAGAAGAAATGATTAACCGATTACTGGCCGTGGAAAGCAAAGATGAGCCTACAGAAGTGGTGATACACGTAAACATGCTGAAGGAAGGCTGGGATGTTACCAACCTGTACACCATATTGCCGTTACGCGCCGCCAATGCGCGAACCTTAATTGAGCAGTCGATTGGCCGTGGTTTGCGCTTACCTTATGGCAAACGCACTGGTGTGACCGCTGTTGATCGTTTAAACATCGTGGCTCATGACCGGTTTCAGGAAATTATTGATGAAGCCAATAATCCTGCCAATCCGTTGCGCTTGAAGCAGGTCATTCTTGATGCACCGTCAGATGACGTAAAAACTGAAAGTGTCGCCGTCAGTTCAAATCTTGAAACGATGATTACCGGCAACACAGCTGGTATGGCTTATCCGATATCGGGTACCACCAATCCACCTTTGTTTAATAGCGTTGCAGAAACGGCAGTTGCACACTATGCCATGACTGAACTGAACAAGTTTCAACACAGTCCCTCTACAGTAGCCACCAGCAAAGCGTTATTGCATGAGCATGTCCAAGCATCGGTTGTTCTAGCCGTTACCGAACATTTAAGTCTTGGCCAGCAGTCGTTACCTGAAGAGGACAATCCCGTTGACGTTGCTGATATTGTCGCAAAGGTTACTGCTTTGATGGTGAAGCAAACCATAGATATTCCGCGAGTCGTGGTTGTGCCAAAAGGCGAAGTCAGTTATGGCTACAAACCCTTTACTTTGGATATGAGCGGCTTGAATTTACAGCCTTCAGAGCGGGATATTCTGATTCACAGCCTGGAAACGAATCAGCAAGAATTAATGGCATCTCAAATTGGCTTGAGCGAAGCAAAGCCGGAAAATTATATTGTTCGTGCACTCATTGATTATGACGATATTTCTTATGATGATCATGCTGATTTAATCTATGGCTTGGCAACGCAAGCTGTAGAGCATATACAAAGCTATTTATCATCAGTTGATGAAGTGAATAACGTCTTGAGTAATAACAGTCAATTACTCGCCAAGACTATACGCACTCAAATGGCCGAACATTTTTGGGAGCAGGCTGATACTTATGAGGTCGTTGTCAATAATGGTTTTACGCCCTTAAAGAATTGCGCTTATACCGTTGCTGCGGGTCAAGCCATACATTCATATCGTGATACCGTAACCGATAAAAGCAAGATTAAGCAGATGTTGTTTGGTGGATTCAGCAGTTGTTTATACCCCTTTCAGAAATTTGATTCTGATACGGAACGCCGCTTTGCAGTGATTATGGAACGCGACGCACAAAAGTGGTTTAAACCTGCAAAAGGCCAATTTAAGATTTATTACAAAGATGGCGCTGAGCATCCTGAATATGTACCAGACTTTGTTGCAGAAACAAATAATTATGTTTTGATGATCGAAACTAAGTCACAAGCAGAAATGACAGATAACAAAGTACAAGCAAAAGCCGATGCCGCAACAAAGTGGTGTGAAAATGCTGGTGAGTACCTGCTAAAAAACGGTGGTAAGGCTTGGAAGTATTTGTTGATTCCACATGATGAAGTTAAGGAAAACTTTCAGCTGGAGGATTATGTCAGGAAGTTTCAAAGATATTAAAGTGCTTAATCTGAATTGAAGCACTTTAATCCAAATAAATATATCAGAGTGTAGCGCTATTCTGTTTAATTACTTTGTTGCTTACGCTGACCGTATTGATACTTAAACTTACGCTTTAACAAGCCGGCAGGATCATCAGGGATACGTTTAAGCCATTGTTCGTTGGCTTGTTGTTCTTCAGTTGAAAGTTGATCTTGGGCGGAGAGGGCCTTTTTTTCTTCTTTATCATTTTTTGCTTCATCAGGCTTTTTTTGTTCGGCTTGTTGCGCTTTAGCTTCTTCAGCTTGTTTTTCGTCTTTTTTATCTTGTTGTTCTTTGTTTTCGGCAGATTTTTGTTCATCTGCTTGTTCCTGTTGGGGTTTTTTCTCTTCTGATTGTTGAGGCTTTTGTTCAGAGGCTTTTTGTTCGTCTG